>JAUQPV010000076.1 GCA_030550225.1 Acidobacteriota bacterium
CGACAGGTTGAGCCGCTTCGACCTGCACCATCCGATCCCTCCGACCCCGACTTACTCCCGCCGAGCCTTTTTTTCCGACTTATCGGGGTGCCCCCGAAACGTCCGGGTCGGGGCAAACTCCCCCAGCTTGTGGCCGACCATGTTCTCGGTGATGTACACGGGCACGAAGGTCCGACCATTGTGGACGGCAATCGTTAAGCCGACCATCTCGGGGATGATCGTCGAACGGCGGGACCAGGTCTTGATGACGACCTTCTCCCGGGCCGTCCGAGCCTGCAGGATTTTCTTCAACAAATGGGCGTCGACGAAAGGTCCCTTTTTACTCGACCGACCCATCGTGTAGCCTCCTCGAACGAACTGTCTGACGCCGTGCCTCTTCACAAAGCCAGGACCGATAAGCTATCGTCCCCACAGGACCCCCCATAAGACGCTCAAGATAGCCAACAAGACGGCGAACTGCAGGCCCACGATCCAGATAAAATAGCGTATGACTCGTTGCTCCAGGGCTTGCATTTGAGAGGACAGTCGCTGTTCCAATGCCCGGAACTGGGCTAACAGCTCCTCCCGGACCCGGTCGATTTTCTGGTCCAGGGCCTGGACCTGGGAGGACAGCCTCTGGTCTACGGCTTGAATTTGAGCCATCAGTTCTTCCCGGAATCGGTCGACCTTCTGGTCCACGGCTTGAATTTGAGCCGTCAGTTCTTCCCGGACCCGGTCGACCTTCCGGTCCACGGCTTGAATTTGGGCCGTCAGTTCTTCCCGGACCCGGTCGATTTTCTGGTCCAGGGCCTGGACCTGGGAGGACAGCCTCTGGTCCACGGCTTGAATTTGAGCCATCACTTCTTCCCGGACCCGGTCGATTTTCTGGTCCACGGCTTGAATTTGGGCCGTCAGCTCCTCCCGGACCCGGTCGATTTTCTGGTCCAGGGCCTGGACCTGGGAGGACAGCCTCTGGTCTACGGCTTGAATTTGAGCCATCAGTTCTTCCCGGAATCGGTCGACCTTCCGGTCCACGGCTTGAATTTGGGCCGCCAGTTCTTCCCGGAATCGGTCGACCTTCTGGTCGAGGTGAAAGATCATATCCCGGAGTTCGGTTCCCAGCCGAGATTGTTCCTCGACGCGGCCCTCCAAGTATGCGACTCGTTCCTCCAGGGTGGCTACCATCGGTAACCTCCGCGACTACTTCCGTCGTTTGACGATAAAGGTCTGAGTCCGCTTGTTTCGTCGGGTCTTGTAGCCCTTGGTCGGCTGGCCCCACGGCGTCACAGGGTGGCGGCCCGGGTGGGTCTTACCCTCGCCGCCGCCGTGGGGATGGTCGACGGGGTTCATACAAGTCCCCCGCACGTGGGGGCGACGGCCCAGCCAGCGGGACCGGCCGGCCTTTCCGAGGGTCACATTGAAGTGGTCGAGGTTCCCGACCTGGCCGACCGTGGCATAGCAGTCCAGGTGTATGCGCCGGATCTCACCCGACGGGAGCCGGACCTGGGCGTACTCGCCCTCCTTGGCCATGATGATAGCCATCGAGCCAGCCGAACGGGCAATGGCACCGCCGTGGCCCGGCCAGAACTCGACGTTGTGGATCGGGATGCCTTCCGGGATATACCGCAAGGGCAAAGCGTTGCCGACCCGGATCTCGGCATCCGGCCCCGTCTGGATGATGTCCCCGACCTTCAGACCGTCAGGATGAAGGATGTAGCGCCGTTCACCGTCGGCATAGCACACGAGGGCGATGTTCGCCGACCGGTTCGGGTCGTACTCGATCGACTCGACTCGGGCCGGGATGCCGACCTTGTCGTATCGGCGGAAGTCGATGACCCGGTAGCGTCGCTTGTGACCGCCGCCCCGCCACCAGACAGTAATACGGCCGGCATTATTCCGACCGCTCAGACGCTTCCGCCCGAAGGTCAGGGGCTTGTATGGCTCGTCCCGCGTGACCTCCGTCCGGACCAAGACGGTCATGAACCGGCGACCGGGCGTATACGGTTTAAACCGCTTCAACATGGCCTATCCCCATATCAGAGCTGTAGGATATCGATCTTCTGACCGGCTTGGAGCTTCACCAAGGCTTTCTTCCAGGCCGTCTTGTAGCCCCGTCGGCCCCGTCGCCACATCCGACCCCGGGGCTTTGGCTTCATACGGATGATACGGACCTTCTCGACCTTTACGCCGAAGATCTGCTCGACAGCTTGACGAATCTGGATCTTGTTGGCCGCCGGATGGACCCGGAAGGTATACCAGTTCTGCGTCTCTCGCAGGCGGTCGGCCTTTTCGGAGTACACGGGGACTTGTACGATTTCATAAGGACTCAGCGCCTTCATGGCTGACAAATCCTCTGAAGCTCTTCAAAGGCCCGTTGGGTCACGACCAAATGTGTATGAGTCAGTAAATGATAAGCGTGGACATCTCGGACGGCCGCCACGTCGACGCCCGGGATATTCCGCACAGACTTAACGAAGTTCTCCTCAGGTTGAAGGTCGACGAACAGGACTCGGTCCGTCCCCGGCCGGAGGCCGAGCCGTTCCAAGAGGGCCACACCGGCCTTCGTCGAGGGCCGCTCCATCGTCAAGGCGTGAAGGACCGTTACCCGTCCCTCCCGGAGGCGATCGGCCAAGACGATCCGCAAGGCCAGCCGGGTCTTCTTGGCCGGCAAGGGGTAGGCATAGTCCCGGGGCTTAGGACCGAACACCGTCCCGCCGCCGACCCACAGGGGGGACCGAATGCTCCCATGGCGGGCCCGGCCCGTGCCCTTCTGCCGCCAGGGTTTCCGGCCGCCGCCCCGGACCTCGCCCCGGGTCTTGGTCGAGTGGGTCCCCCGTCGTCGGGACGCCAGATAGTGCCGGACGACCTCCCATACGACGTAGGTCTTGGGCGGTGTCTCCAAGAGGTCCGGTCCGACCTCGACCCGATCGACGACCTCGTCTCCCATCGTCCGCACGGGGAGTTCCATCGTCAGCCTCCGACTCGCTGTCGCACGGCGGCATACTCTTCCATCTGTCCGGCGAGGGTCGACTTGGCCTTCAGGACGTATACGTAGCCGTTGGGGGCCCCGGGGACGCTTCCGACGACCCCAAGGACGTGTTCCTCGGGGACGATCAGGGCCACCCGCAGGTTCCGGACCTTCAGCCGGCGGGAAGCCATCCGACCTGCCATCCGCTTACCCTTCAAGACCCGACCGGGGTCGGTATTCGTCCCGATCGAGCCAGGCCGCCGGTGGACCTTGGACCCGTGGGAGGCCGGCCCCCCGCCAAAGCCGTGGCGGTGGACCCCGCCTTGGAAGCCCCGGCCTTTCGTCCAACCGACCACGTCGACCTTTTCTCCCGTCTGGAACACATCAGCGACCGTGATCTGCTGGCCCAATCGGACTTCCCCCAGGATCGGGAATTCGACCACCTTCCGGACCAAGGGCAGACCATGCTTCTTCAGGTATCCCTGAAGGGGCCGGTTCAGGTGGTGAGCCTTCACTGGCTCCAACAAACCCAGCTGAACGGCCCGGTAACCGTCCCGTTGCGGGGTCCGGATCCGAGTCACGACACAGGGCCCGACCCGCAAGATCGTCAGAGGCCAGACCCGACCGTCCTCATCAAACCACTGCATCATGCCAATCTTCCGACCGATGAGACCGGCGACCGTATATCCAGGCATGGTCGTTCTCCCCGTCACGCCGTCACGACATCACGCCTATCAGAGTTCAATACCCGGCGCCTTGATCTCCACGTCCACGCCGGCCGGGAGCTCCAGTCGCATCAGGGCGTCGATCGTCTGGGGCGTCGGGGCGATGATGTCGATCAGGCGCTTGTGCGTCCGGATCTCGAACTGCTCCCGCGACTTCTTGTCCGTATGAGGCGACCGCAGGACCGTCCATCGGCTGATCTCCGTCGGCAAGGGGATGGGTCCCGCTACCCGGGCGCCCGTCCGTCGGGCCGTCAGGACGATCTCCCGGGCCGACTGGTCGATCAGCCGGTGGTCAAAGGACTTTAGCTTGATACGGATCCGGGGTTCCTTCATACCCTTCACCTCCGACGCCTACCGAGCCTGCATGATCTTATCGGCGACCTGGGCCGGCACGGGTTCGTAATGGTCAAACTGAAGTGTGAAGATCGCCCGACCCTGCGTCTTAGACCGAAGGTCCGTGGCGTAGCCAAAGGTCTCCGCCAGGGGGACCATGGCGTTCACGACCCGCACGCCAGGTCGGGGCGCCTCGACGGTCAAAATCTTCCCCCGCCGGGCATTGAGGTCGGCGATGACCTCGCCCAGAAAGTCTTCCGGCGTGATGACTTCCAATTTCATGATCGGCTCCAGCAAGACCGGGGCCGCCTGTCGGACGGCCTCCTTGAGGGCCATCGAACCGGCGATCTTGAAGGCGATCTCGCTGGAGTCCACCTCGTGGTAAGACCCGTCGAATAGAACGACCTTGAGGTCGACCAGGGGGTACCCCGCCAGGGGTCCCTCTTGCATGGCCTCTTCGACACCGGCCCGGACGGCCGGGATGAATTCCTTTGGGATGACGCCGCCCCGGATCTCATCGACGAAGACGAAGCCGCCCCCCGGTGGCAGGGGCTCGACCCGGAGGAAGCAGTGGCCGTACTGACCCCGACCGCCGGTCTGCTTGATGTACTTGCCTTCGGCCTCGGCGGCCCTCGTGATCGTCTCCTTGTATGCGACCATCGGTCGGCCCAGATGGACCTGGACCCCAAACTCCCGGTACAGTCGGTCAGTGATGATCTCCAGGTGGAGCTCACCCATCCCGGCCAGGAGCGTCTGGCCTGTCTCGGCGTTGACCCGAAGCTGGAGGCTGGGGTCCTCGACCAGGAGTTTCTGGAGAGCCGGTCCCAGTTTTTCCTGGTCTTCCCGGGTTTTCGGCTCGATGGCGGCGACCAAGACGGGCTCGGGAAATTCGATGGCCTCTAAGAGGATCGGGTGCCGAGGGTCGCAGAGGGTGTCTCCCGTCGCCACCGTCTTGAGGCCGACGGCGGCGCAGATGTCACCGGCGTACGCCTCGCTGATCTCCTCCCGCTTGTTAGCGTGCATCCGGACGAGGCGTCCAATCCGCTCCATCTTCCCACGAGTCGCATTGAGGAGGGTATCCCCGTTTCGGAGCTGACCCGAGTAGATGCGGATGTAAGCCAGGTGGCCGATGTAGGGGTCCGTCATGAGCTTAAAGACCAGGCCACAGAAGGGCTCCCCATCGTCGGGCTTGCGGTAAACCTCTTGGCGAGTCTCGGGATGCCAGCCCTTAACGGGCGGCAGGTCCAACGGGGAAGGCAGGTAGTAGACGACGGCATCCAAGAGGGGCTGGACGCCCTTGTTTTTGAAGGCCGACCCGCAGAGGACGGGCACGACCTTCAATTGCAAGGTCAGGTTCCGAAGGCTCCGCCGGATTTCGTCGGGTGCCGGCCACACACCGGCCACGTACCTTTCCATGATGTGATCGTCCAGCTCAGCCAACTTCTCAAAAAGGAGGTCTCGCCAATGCTGGACCTGGGCTTGATACTCCGAGGGAATGGCCACGACGTCGTACTCGGCCCCCAGAGTTTCGTCCCGATAGACGTAAGCCTTCTGCTCGATGAGGTCGATGACACCCTGGAAGCGGTCCTCGGCCCCCAGGGGGTACTGGACCGGCACCGGAACGACCCGGAGGCGGTCGACCATCATCTGGACGGTCCGCTCAAAGTCAGCCCCGATGCGGTCCATCTTGTTGATGAAGACGATCCGAGGCACGCGGTACTTGTCGGCCTGCCGCCAGACGGTCTCCGTCTGGGGCTGGACGCCCTCGACGGCGCTGATGACGATGATGGCCCCGTCCAAGACCCGCAGAGACCGCTCGACCTCGATGGTGAAGTCGACGTGACCCGGCGTATCGATGATGTTGATGCGATGGTCCCGCCAGAAACAAGTCGTCGCGGCGGCCGTGATGGTAATCCCCCGTTCCTTCTCCTGGGGCATCCAGTCCATCGTGGCCGTGCCCTCATCGACTTCACCGATCCGGTGAGTAATCCCCGTGTAATAGAGGATCCGCTCCGTCGTCGTCGTCTTACCGGCGTCGATGTGGGCCATGATCCCGATGTTCCGGAAACGTTCTAAGGGAATCGTCCTCGGCATCGCCGTCTTCCCTCACGACCTCACCATCGGAAGTGGGCAAAGGCCCGGTTGGCCTCCGCCATCCGATGGACCTCATCCCGCTTGCGGACCGCCGCCCCCCGGCCCTGGGCCGCCTCCAGAAGTTCCGCCGCCAAGCGTTCCTGCATCGACTTCTCGTTCCGCTGTCGGGCCGCCTCCAGGACCCAGCGCATGCTCAGCGAGACCGATCGATACTCGGGAACCTCGATGGGGATCTGGTACGTCGCGCCCCCGATCCGGCGAGAACGGACCTCCATCCGAGGCCGACAGTTCTCGATGGCCTGCAGGAAGACCTTCAGGGGCTCCTCCTTCGTCCGCTGACGGATCAGCTCCATGGCCTCGTAGAAAATCCGCTCGGCCTTCGACTTCTTCCCCTTACGCATGATGTGGTTGATGAACTTCATGACCAATGTGCTGTGATAGACCGGGTCGGGTAAAACTTCCCGTCGTTCGACCGGACCCTTGCGAGGCATGGCCGTCTCCTTAAGTATTCGGCAGAAAGGCAATCGGGCAGTCAGGCCGTAAAGCAATGAGGTCGTAAGATGTGGGGAACCGACTGGCCATCGTCAGGCCGATGGCTGTGTCTCCCCCGCTTCCATAGATTCATGACGACGTACCGTCAAGACGGGGTCAGGCGAGAAGGGGTCACCAAGGCCGAATCGCCGTCCGACTCATCCCAACACCCTTCTCCAGCGACGGGAACGTCGGTTCCATCCCCTGGGCCGAATTCCCTTACCGTCTTATGGCCTTACTGCCTCACTCCACGGCCGGTTAGAAATGCGAATCCCCATCGTCTCAAAGGACCGCCTGGAAAAGAAGGCGCTTCGAGGCCGATGGCCGGACGGGTCGGAATCGGTCCCCGTTTGGAAAGGGGCTACTTCTTCGGGCGCTTGGTCCCATACTTGGAGCGGGACCGACGACGCGCTTCTACGCCAGCGGCGTCCAGGGTGCCGCGGACGATATGATAGCGGACGCCTGGCAGATCTTTCACACGCCCACCCCGGACCAAAACCTTCGAGTGCTCCTGCAAGTTATGGCCGATGCCCGGGATGTAGGCCGTCACTTCCATCCCGTTCGTCAACTTGACACGGGCGACCTTCCGGAGAGCCGAATTCGGCTTCTTGGGCGTCGTCACGAACACACGTGTGCACACACCCGCCTTAAAGGGATTCCCCTGCAAGGCCGGACTTTTGGATTTGCGCCGGACCCTCTCTCGGCCCATCCGAACTAACTGATTGATCGTCGGCATGCGCAATCGCCCCTATCATTCCAGTTCACGTGTTCAGGAATTTAGACCTCAGCTGGGGTCCTGTCAAGAGTCCACGGGACCGATGCCCTTCAGGGGATCGGGTGTTCGGTCCAGAAGTCGTCCCGTCCCGACCAACGCATGCGGCTCCGTGGCCACCGGATATCCAGTGACATCAAGATGATCAGGAACAACCCGGAGCTCCAAGCCGATACCCGCCGGGCGACCATCCCCTTTCGCTATCTCAAGAGCGGGACCCTCGGTCGATGGCCTGGATCGGGTTACTCTTGATGGAGAGACCGAACACCCCCCAGCCCCTATTTGCAGTATACATTCGCCCCCTTTTCCCGTCAACTGATCGCCCGACTCGTCCTGGGACCCTCAGGCCTCTCGGGGGAACGACCCCAGGACCTTCATCCACTGCGTGTGTTGGGCAAGCTCGGCCAGGGCCTCGGCGACCGGCGGGTCGTCCCGGTGACCCTCGAAGTCCACGTAGAACACGTATTCCCAGGGCCGGTTCCGGGCCGGCCGGGACTCCAGCTTCAAGAGGTTAATGTGCCGCCGGGCCAGGCACCCGAGGGCCCGGTATAGAGAGCCCGGGACGTGAGCGACGGCCATCACGAGCATCGTCTTGGATGGCCCCGAGGGCCGAGGCGCCGGGTCCCGCCCGAGGACGATAAAGCGCGTGTAGTTCTCCGGCACGTCCTGGATCCCCTCAGCCAGGACGGTCAGACCGTAAAGGTCAGCCGCCCGCCGACTGGCCACAGCGGCGACCCCCGCCAGGCCCTGTTCCCGGATCATGCGGGCGCTCCCGGCCGTGTCGTACTGGGCAATGACCTCCACGTCGAGTTCCCGCAGGAAGCCCTCACACTGCTCGAGCGCCTTCGGGTGGGAATAGACCCGCCGGATATCGGCCAGGGTCTGACCCGGCAGGGCCATCAGACACAGCTCGACGGCCACGACCCGCTCGCCCCGTACGAACAGGTCGTACTGCCGAAGCAAGTCATAGACCTCGTTGATCCCCCCGGCGATGGAGTTCTCGACGGGGACCATCCCGTAGTCGACCTGCCCGCGAGCGACGAGCTGGAAGACCTGGGCGAACGTCCCACAGGGGACTGGCTCGACGGCCTCACCAAAGTACCGGACGACGGCCTCTTCCCCAAAGGCGCCCCGCTCACCCTGAAAAGCGACCTGCACCATGACCCGCGACCTGCGAGATCCAGGAGCCAAGTACGAAACGCAGGATACAGGATAGGAGATGCAGGATGCAAGATACAGCCATGACGGCGTATGGAAAGAAGCCGGCCCTGGGGCAAAGTGGCCGGATCGGCTTCGACCCGCCGTTACGCCGTCCCATGGGGGGCGCTCCACCCCGGGTCGCCCCTACTTCTGAGGGGTCGGGGGCCAGTTCAGGTCCAGGCGAGCGTGATAAAGAAATGCTTGGAGGAGAAGCCCAAAGGTCCCCCATGTCTCATGACGCCACACGGGGTTCAAGGCATATAGCAAGACATGGCCCCGGCCGACGGGTACGTCGACCAGGACGGGTCGTCCGGCCAGCTCGGTCGCTCCGTCGAGCAAGCCGCTGATGAGCAGACGATCCGCCTGTTTTGGGAATCGCAGGACGACGTTCGGAGGCAAACATCCCACAGTGAGAGAGGGCTGGGGCCCTGAGATGTTTCCTGGCGAATCCAATATCAGAACCGAAGGCCAATGCCGACGACCAGTTCATTGCGGTCCGAAAGGATGGCCTTGACCTGAAGGTAAGGGATGACCGGTCGACGACTCAAGGCGACGCCGAATAATAGGTTCAGGCCTACATCCGTGTCAGCCGGGAAGGGGCCCTCCGGGTTAAAGTATAGAATCGCCAGGCCGGCACCCGCCCAGACGGACATGGGTGCCCGGACGAGAATGTCATAGTAGAAGTCCATGTTAAACGTCAGGAAGGTCGCCCGCTCGACCAGCACCAGCTCCACGTTCGGGTTGACGTAAATCCGCTCGACCACGGGCGTCACGACTTCCCCGCCCAGGAAGGCGTCCTCTCGGTCGGCATAAATGCCGACCCGGAAGCCGCCCATCGTTTGGGCCCAAGCATCGGAGCCCCAGACCAAGAGTCCAAAGCTGATGAGAAGCCTGACGCTCCAGACCCTGAACCGTTTCCCTCGCATGGCCGTATCCTCTTCGTCCGTGGGGATGTTCTGTATCTCTCGGAACACCGCCGGTCATGGCCATGTTCCCCCGGCCCGGTACCGACTGTAGGGGTGCCGGGCCACCCCTCCATCAAGACGCCAGCCGTCATGCGGGCGT
>JAUQPV010000077.1 GCA_030550225.1 Acidobacteriota bacterium
ACGGCTTCGTCTTACGCCTTAGTATAATAAGGGCTGTTCGGCCCCTCGGCAACCGGGCCGTTGAACAGCCGGATCGGCGGAGGTATCCATGTGGCCGTACGAGACGCCTATCGTCTGGCAAGTGGAAGATCATACGGTCTGGATGATCGACCAGCGGTACCTGCCCCATCGGGAGGACGTCTACGTCGCTCGGAGCTATGAAGACGTAGCCCACGCGATTCGGACGATGGTCATCCGGGGGGCGCCGGCCATCGGCGTAGCGGCGGCCATGGGCGTCGCCCTGGCCTTCCGGGACGCTTTGGCCGTGCCAGCCGACCCGGTGGGCCGACGGGCCTACTTCCGACGGGTCGCCGAGACCCTCCGGCAGACCCGGCCGACGGCCGTCAATCTGACGTGGGCCCTTCGCCGGATGGAACGAGTCCTGGAGGCTCATCTGGACGCACCGCCCGACGAGCTGTTCCGGTACCTCCGGACGGAAGCCCTGGAGATTCAAGTCGAGGACGTCGCCCTCAACCGCCGGATCGGCGAGTATGGCGCCCAGCTATTTCACGAGCCGGCCCGTCTTCTGACCATCTGCAACACGGGGTTTCTCGCCACGGCGGGCTACGGGACGGCCGCCGGTGTCATCCGCACGCTCTGGCGGCGGGGCCTCCTCGAGCGGGTCTATGTCTGTGAGACCCGACCGTATCTCCAAGGGGCCCGCCTGACGATGTGGGAATTCCTCCGGGAGGGCATCCCGGCGACGTTGATCACCGACGGCATGGCCGGCTTTCTGCTCCAGCGGGGCATGGCGTCCGCCGTCCTCACGGGGGCCGACCGGATCGCTCGAAATGGGGACACGGCTAACAAGGTCGGGACTTACACCCTGGCCGTCCTGGCCCACTATCACGGACTCCCCTTCTACGTGGCGGCACCCTATTCGACGATCGACATGGCGACACCCGATGGGACCCACATCCCTATCGAGGAACGGAACCCCCAGGAGGTGACCCACGTCATGGACGTCCCCATCGCTCCGGAGGGCACGCCTGTATGGAACCCGGCCTTTGACGTGACGCCCCACGAGCTCATCACGGCCATCATTACCGACCGGGGCGTCATCGGCCGTCCGATCCCCGAGGAGTTGGCCCGCCGATTTTCGACCCCGGCGGACGTGCCGACAGGCACCCGTCTTGAGTAGAATTCCCGGTTCCGCTATATTAGCAGGGGGTGCAGGTCTCGAGTCTCAGGTGCCGAGTCCCGGCTTACCGGTGTCCGGGCCTGGGGGTTCGGTTGAAAACCCAATATCCGCACCGAGCATCCAATACCGATGAGGCCGGGACCTGGCACCCGAGACCCGGGACCCCTACGCATATCGAGGGAAGCCCCGATGCTGACGGGCTTCAACACGGACGTCAAACACAACGGCAAGGTTTACCACGTCCAGACGGAAGACAAGGGAGCCTCGAATCCCGTCGTCGAGACCCTCATCTACCTGGGCGGGGAGATCATCGAAGCCCGGCGGACCAGTTACAAGGACCTCCTGGAAAAGCGAGGCTTCCAGCCCCTCCTGATCTACCGGCTCATGGAACAACAGCACAAGATGGCCATCGCCGATATCCGGGAGGGACGGTTCGAGAGCGGACCCCTACCGGCCCAGCCCCCGACGTCGCCGACCAAGTCCCTCGACGAGGTCATCCTGGAGTATTTGCGGGCCCAGGCCCAACAGCGGGAAGCCATTCAGCTTCAGTATGACCGGGACCGTACCTTCCAGGAAGGAAGTTCCGTCGAGCTCCCCGTATCCGTCACGACAGAAAAGAGCGGCCAGCCCGTGGCGGGGGCCCACGTCGTCGCCCGTGTGATCAGTACAGTCCGACCCGTCATGACTCTCTGGGAAGGCTACACGGACGACCGGGGTCAGGTCGTCGCCCGTTTCCGACTCCCGGAGTTTCCGGACGGTATGGGAGCCCTTCTCATCCAGGCCTTCTACCAGGACCGGGCCGTCGAGGAGAAGCACCTGCTCATGAAAGCCCCGGTTCCGAGCCCACCGAAGAAGAAGTCTGCCGGAGTTGGATGAGACTCTCCCGGGCGAGCCGCCGGATCAGGAAGTGGTCGTCGCGAGCCAAGACCTCCAGGACGAGGCGAGCGTCCTCCTCGAAGGGGAAATGGCGGAGTGCCCCGACCAAGGCTCGACGGACCTCGATATTGGGATCCTTGGCCAGGCGGGTGGCATGTTCCAGGAGGACGGGGTCTTGAAAGGAGCCTAACAGCTCGATGGCGGCGGCTCGGACGTACCAAAGAGGGTGAGTCAGAAGGGGGTGAAGGTATACGCTGGGGAAGTGGGGGTAACTCCGGAGAGCCTGGACGATCACCTCCCGCCGGTTCCAACGGGGGTCTTCTAAAAAATGAATTAAGGCCCGAGCCGCTTCCTCTCCACCTTCCTGGAGGATCCGCTCGATGAGAAGGCGGCTGTCGGCACCCTCCACGATGGGCAGGCGTTCCAAAGACTCCCGCCAAGAGGCCGTCGGGGGCGTCGGTCGGGGCGGTTCTGGGACCGAGGGCACCGGCGGCGGGGCCGCCGGACGCGACGTCGGGAACCGCCGACGGAGGTCCCGCACGTAATGGCGGGCCTTGATCCGGACACTGAACATCGTGTCTTCCTGCAGGGCTTGCAGGTACGGTAAGCCCGCCTCGCCCAACACAAAGAGCCAGTCCATCGCCAGCAGGCGTAAGCCCAGGTCCTCGTCGTCGAGAAAGGGCGTCACGAGGGGCAGAAGGGCCGGGTCGGGCCAACGCTGGAGAAGCCGTAGGGCCAGCCGACGGACCATCTTGGAAGAATCCCCCAAAGCCCGCACGACCGTGTCCCGGTCGTACGTACCCCGGCTTTCCAAGACGGAAAGGGCCGTATACCGGACGACGGCCGCCGGGTCCTGAAGCGCCTCCATCAACAGGGACTCGACCTCAGGCCCGCCCTCCGTGGCGAGCTGGCGGAGGACGTTCGCCCGTGCCGTCGCACTGGACGCACGCCGAAACTCCGCGATGCGGCTCTGCAGGTCCATCCCTAAACGGTCGAGAGGATGTGTCCGAGTTTCTCTTTCTTCGTTCGCAGATAGTCCCGGTTACGAGGGTTGGGCGGGACTTCCAAGGGGACCCGCTCGACGATTTCCAGGCCGTACCCGTCTAAGGCGATGTACTTCGTCGGGTTATTCGTCATCAAACGCATCTTCCGGACGCCCAACTCCCGTAGGATCTGCGCCCCGATGCCGTAGTCCCGATGGTCAGGCTTGAAGCCCAGGGACCGATTGGCCTCGACGGTGTCCAGGCCCTGGCGGTCTTGCAGTTCGTAAGCCCGGAGCTTGTTGAGAAGGCCGATCCCCCGGCCCTCGTGGTTCATGATGTACAACAGGACGCCCCGGCCCGCCTCGGCGATCAGGCCGAGCGCCTTCTCCAACTGCTGGCCACAGTCACACCGTAGGGAGTGGAACACGTCCCCCGTCAGGCATTCCGAGTGGACCCGCACGAGCACAGGCTCGTCCGGCCGGATGTCGCCCATCGTCAAGGCCACGTGGTGGGTGCGGTCGATGACGTTCTCGAAGGCATGAAGCTGAAAGGTCCCAAACTCGGTCGGCAGGTCGACCCGGATGACCTCCCGGACGAGCCGCTCCCGTTGCATTCGGAAGCGGATGAGGTCGGCGACCGTGATCATGAGGAGACCATGCGCTTGAGCGAACGGTTCCAGGTCCGGCACCCGGGCCATCGTCCCGTCGTCGTTCAGGATCTCGCAGATGACGCCGGCCGGGTAGAGGCCTGCCAGTCGGCATAGGTCGACGGCCGCCTCCGTGTGACCAGCCCGTTGGAGAACACCGCCCTCCTTGGCCCGGAGGGGGAAGACGTGGCCCGGCCGGGCCAGGTCCTCGGGTTTCGTCCGCGGGTCGATGGCCGTCAAGATCGTCGTCGCCCGGTCGTAGGCTGAGATGCCTGTCGTGACCTTGTTTTTCGCCTCGATGGACACGCAGAAGGCCGTCCCGTGGGGCGACGCATTGTCGCTGACCATCAGGGGAATCTGGAGCTCGTCGAGCCGCTTCGGCTCCATCGCCAGACAGATGAGACCCCGGCCGTACCGGGCCATAAAGTTGATGGCCTCGGGGGTGACCTTCTCGGCGGCGATCATGAGGTCCCCCTCGTTTTCCCGGTCGGCGTCGTCGACGATGATGATCATCTGTCCGCGGCGGAGCGCTTCGAGGGCTTCCTCGATGGTCGCAAAGGGCATCACGGACCCCCAGGCCAACGGTCGAGGTAGGGCTTTACTAAAGCATAGATGTACTTAGCCAGGATATCAAGCTCGACGTTGACGGCGTCACCGACCTGCAGGTCCCCCAGATTCGTGTGTTCCAAGGTGTAAGGGATCAGGCTGATCGAGAAGGCCGTCGGCGTGACGTCGACGACCGTCAGACTTACGCCGTTGACGGCGATGCTTCCCTTCGGGACGACATAGGGCCGCCAGGCCTCTGGAAGCGCATAGACGTGAAGCCGACTCCCGGGACGGTCGGCGACCTCCGTCAGGACCGTCGTGCCATCGACGTGGCCCTGGACCCAGTGGCCGCCCAGGGCCTGGCCGGCCCGCAGGGCCGGTTCCAGATTGACCCGCCGGCCCACGGCCCATGTGCCCAACGTCGTCCGCCGGAGGGTCTCCTCGACAGCCTCGACGACAAAGCGGTCTCCCGTCCGGGCGATGACCGTCAGACACACGCCGTCCAGGGCGATGGAGTCGCCGACCCCCAGGGGTTCCGTCCATTCCGGGGGGACCTGAACCTCCAGGCGCAGGTTGCCGCCCTGGACTTCCCGGGCCGTGACCCGGCCACATGCGACGATGATGCCCGTAAACATCGGTCCTCTTGATCGGTATTGGGTGTTCGGTGTTGGGTGTTCGGTCCGAAAGACCACGGACCCCAGACCTGTTTCGGAAGCCTGGTTCGCTTCGTCTCGAGGCAGTGATCTCAGGACGCCGGGCGTCATCCCGGCGTCCCCTGTCCTGGCGCCCCCGGTGACGGCGGCGTCCGTCCCGTCAGAACACCGGCCGTCATGCCGGCGTCCGTCCCCCGTTGATCACGACCCGTCTCGAGACGGGAGATTCCGATGACTCCGCCAGGTCTGTGGTCCATGGTCTGGGGTCTTTATATACCCAACACCCAGCACCCAATACCGAACTCTCTACGTCTTCACGATTCGAACCTTCTGCAGGCGGGGCCCCTGCCGGTCGAGGACCTCGAAGCGATAGGGGGGGTACTCGACGACCTCACCCTGCTCGGGGATCCGCTCCTGTTGGGCGATGAGAAAACCGGCCAGCGTCGCATACTCGTGACTCTCCGGCAAGGGCTCCGGCAGGGCCTCGTTGAGCTCCTTGATAGATACGGACCCGATGGCCTCCCAGACGTCGTCGCCCCGTCGCTGAATGGGCGGTTCCCGCCGGGCCCGCCGCACGTCGAACTCGTCCTCGATCTCGCCGACGATCTCCTCGATGATGTCCTCCATCGTGACGATGCCCTCGAAACGGCCGTACTCGTCGAACACGACGGCGATGTGGACCCGTCGCCTCTGCATCTCCCGGAGGACCGAGTCGATCCGGGCCCCGGACGTCACGACCAGGGGCGGCCGCAGGATGGCCGTCACGTCCTCGGGCCGCTGGAGCCGGCCCCGAAAGAAGGCGCCCCAGAAGTCCTTGGCGTACAGGACGCCCACGATGTTGTCGAGTTGGTCTTGATACACGGGGAACCGAGAGAACGCGCTGGTGTGAAGCGTCGCCGCAATCTGCTCGACAGGCATGCCCAAGGCGAGAAGCTGGACCCGATGGCGCGGAATCATGATCTCGTCGACCGGATGTCGGGGCAGGTCCAGGATCCGCCATATCAGACGAAACGGCCCGGACAGGAATCGGGGCGAACGGGGAAGCGCCAGGAGCAGGCTCCGGACCTCCTCCTCGGATAGACCGTCGGCCCGCTCCGGCCCGGGCCGTCGATGACCCAGCCAGCTTAGGCCCAGACGAGCCAGTGACCCCGTCAGCCGTACGGCCGGATACAGCGCCAGCATCAGGAGGTACAGGAGGGGACCGAACCACAGGGCCATCCGGTCCGGATAGTAGGCCCCCAACGTCTTGGGAAGGACTTCCCCCAGAAGGAGCGTCGCCAGGGCGATAAGGCCCGTCGCATACAGGACGACCTCGCCCCGTTCGCCGAAGTGCCGGACCATCCAGTAGGTCGTCAGGGCGGCAAAGGCGGCGTCCACGACCTTGTCACTGATCTGGACGACGCTCAGCAGGTGCTCCGGCTTTTCTAAAAGCTCCAGGACCAGCCGGGCCTGCCAGCGGCCCTGCTCGGCCATGTGCCGCATCCGATGACGGTTGCACGCCAGCAGGGCCGTCTCCGTCACCGAGAAGAAGAACGACAGCCCGATGAGGGCCGCCATGGCGAGGACCGTCAACAGCGTGCCGACCGACACGATCATGAAACGGACTCTCCCGACCAGGTCCGGCCGAACAGGTGATGTACCCTCGTCAGGGGGATCCGAAGGGCCATCCGGCGACCGTGCGGGCACACCTGCGGCACCTTCAGGACCTGCCACATCTCAAACAGGGCGGCCCGCCGGTCCGGCGATAGCTCCATCCCCATCTTGACGGCCGCCTTGCACGCCATCGTCTTCAGCAGGTCGTCCCATCCGGCGACCGAGTCCGGCGACGCCGATTCCAGGATCGAGCGGAGCTGAAGGACGACCTCGGGGACCCGGTCGGCCGGGACACCGAGGGGGACGGCCTGCACGGTCACGGCCCCCGGACCGAAGGGTTCCAACTGCCAGCCCAGGCGCCGGAGCTCGGCCGCATGGCCCGTCAGGAAGGCGGCATCGGCCATCCCGACCTCGACGGGGATAGGCAGGAGGAGGGCCTGCGTCGGCAGGGCTTGGGGCGAGGCCATCCACTGCTCGTACAGGTAACGCTCATGGACGAGGTGCTGGTCCAGCAGGAGGATCGCCTCGGCCTCCAGGACGACCAAGTAACACCGGGCCCACTGACCGATCAGTTCCCGACCGGCCGATCGGACAGGCGCCGGTGCTTCCGACTCGCCAGCCCCAGGCGGCGGCACCCGGCCGGCAGACGGCAGACCGACGGGCCTCGACGAGACCGAAGGCCGAAGAAGGGGCGTCCGGTCTTCCGTCCCGACCGCCTCCGGAAGGGCGACCCGCCGGGACGCCCCGGCCGGTGGGGCCCACTGCGGAACGGGCCGGCGGGCCTGGAGCGCCTGGTCCAGGGCCGTCCAGATGAGCTCCTGGACCCGCCCGGGTTCCCGAAAGCGGACCTCCATCTTCGTCGGATGGACGTTGACGTCCATCGCCTCAGGCGGCCACGTCAGGAAGGCCACCAAGAGGGGATATGGCCGACGGGCCCCGTACCTCTGCCAGCCCTCCCGGAAGGTCTGCAGGAGGAAGCGGTCTCGGACGACCCGGCCGTTCACGAACACGTGCATCCCGTCCGCCCGGAATCCGCCCGCGTCCGGGGGACTCACCCACCCGACGACCGACCCCTCGGGCGTCTCCAAGGCCAGGGGGATTAACGACCGGGCCACCTCGGCGCCGTATACTTGCCGGACCCGCTCGACGGCCTCGGCCACGGCCGGATACAGGAAGACTTCCCGGCCGTCATGCCACAAGTGAAACGTCCGGTCCGGATAGGCCAGGGCATAGTTTTGAACGACCTCCAGGGCATGGGCCAGCTCGACAGACGGGGCCGCCAGGAACTTCCGCCGGGCCGGGACGTTCATGAACAGCGCCCGGACCTGCACGACCGTCCCGGGCGCCACGGCCGCCGGCGTCACGCTCCGTAGACGACCGCCGACGACCTCGACCCGGGTCCCCATCTCGGCGTCCGGCGGCCGGGTCTCCAAGACGACGTGGGCGACGGCGGCGATGCTCGCCAGGGCCTCACCCCGGAACCCCAGCGTCTGGATGGCCGTCAGGTCCTCGACGGTCCGGACCTTACTGGTCGCATGCCGCTCGAAGGCCAGGACGGCGTCCTCGGCGTCCATCCCGCAACCGTCGTCCCGGACCATCACGAGCCGACGGCCGCCCTTCTCGAGACGGACCTCGACCCGACGGGCGCCCGCATCGAGCGCATTGTCGATAAGCTCCTTGACGACGGACGCCGGCCGCTGGATGACTTCCCCGGCGGCGATGCGGTTGACCACGACGTCCGGCAGGATGACGATACGACCCATGAGGCTTCCGTAAACAGCGAACGGCGAGTAGCGAGGGGCGAAATCGCGAACAGGGGTATCCAATTGATCGCCATTCGCCACTCGCCCTATGTCTCGTCCGGCCCCGGCGGGAGGTCTGGACCGACCAAACGGGGCGGCCGGGCCGGCCGCCGGGTCACCGACGCCGGTCTGCGGTCCCCGGTCTCCGGTCCCCGGTCTCCGGTCGGAGCCGTCTGGGCCAAGCCGTCGCCTGTACCCCGGGTCTGCTGCCAAGCCGGCTGACGGATTTCGACCCGGTAGTCGGGACCCCGGATCACGGTGATCAGACACATCTCGGCGAGCCGCGAGTAGACCCGCTGGGAGAGGTGGCTCACCAGGAGACTCCGGACGTCCTCCCCGGGCCGGTCCACGATGAGATTGCTGGTCACCAGGAGGGGCTTCCGATGATTGTACCGGTAGTTGATGATCGAAAACAGGACGTCGAAGACCCATTCACTGGCCCGATGTGCCCCCAAGTCGTCCAGGAGGACGAGCTCGGTCTCCAACAGGGGCTGAATGAGGTCGGCCTCCGAGACCGACGCCTCCCGACTGTAAGAG
Source organism: Acidobacteriota bacterium (assembly GCA_030550225.1). Classification (GTDB taxonomy): domain Bacteria; phylum Acidobacteriota; class HRBIN11; order HRBIN11; family HRBIN11; genus HRBIN11. The sequence continues at coordinate 8,817 of JAUQPV010000077.1, forward strand.
CGCCGGAGCTGAGTCAGAAGCTCGTTGCAATCACAGAACAGGACCGGCACGTCCCGTTGGGCCAGGGCCTTGAGGACGGCGACCATCAGATGCGTCTTGCCGACCCCCGTCGGGCCGACGAAGAAGAGACCGCTCTCCACGGCAGGATAAGACCGCGCAAACTGGACCGCCAGCTCTAAGGCATACGCCTGAGATTCATGAATCGGCTGAAACGTGTCGAACTCGGCGTCCAGAAACCGGGGCGGGATCCCCGCCTGCTGAAGACGATACCGGAGCTGACGCTCCTGACGGCACGCACACGGCCGGACGCCGGCGACACCGCCCCGCTCGACGGGGAGCCAGCCCGTGTCCCGACACTGCTTGCATGCGACCACGGACAAACCTCGCCGGCCCTCGGAGCCTACCCCTTGATGACGCAGACGGGCCGGAGACGCACGAGCTTCGTGCTGATGCCCGTCTGATGGACGACCTCGACGACCTCGCTGACGTCTTTGTAAGCCTCCGACATCTCCTCGTCGATGGTCGCCCGACTCTCGCCCCGGACGATGATGCCAACTTCCCGAAGCTCCCGCTCGATGTTCCGATGGGCCGCCAGACGCTTCGCCTGGGCCCGGCTCATGACCCGACCCGCCCCGTGACAGGAGCTCCCAAAGGTCAGCTCCATCGCCTTCGGCTTCCCCAGGAGGACATACGAGAACCGACCCATGTCGCCGGGAATGAGGACGGGCTGACCGATGTCTCGATAGTCGGCCGGTATCTCGGGCCGACCCGGCGGGAAGGCCCGCGTCGCCCCCTTCCGATGGACGCAGACCTTCACGCGTTGACC
>JAUQPV010000078.1 GCA_030550225.1 Acidobacteriota bacterium
CGATCGGGACTTCATAGATACGGTATTTGCGTTTCGCGACCTTCACAGTGAATTCAGGCTCGAACCCAAATCGGTTCGACTCGAAGGTGGCCTCTCGGAGGATCTCTGCCCGAAAGACCTTGTAGCATGTCTCCATGTCCGTCAGGTTCAGGTTCGTAAACATGTTCGACAGGGTCGTCAGCCACCGATTGCCCAGGGTATGCCAGAAATAGAGGACCCGTCGGGGAAATCCCAAGAAGCGGGAGCCGTATACGACATCGGCTTGATTGTCCAGGACAGGTCGCAGGAGCTTAGGATAATCAGCCGGATCGTACTCCAAGTCGGCGTCCTGGATGATGACGATGTCGCCGGTCACGTACTGGAAGCCCGTCCGGAGGGCAGCCCCCTTACCCTCGTTGCGGGGCTTCTCGATGACCCGCACGATGGGATGGCCGACCCAGCGGGCCAGCTCGCCTCGTGTCCCATCGGTCGAGCCGTCGTCGACGACGATGACTTCCTTCTCCAGGCCCAACGTATCGGCGGCGACGACCCGCGTGAGCAGGGCGTGGACGGTGTTCACCTCGTTGTAAACGGGGATCACGATACTGACCTTCCGGAAGGTCTTCGGCGGTAAAGGCCCCATCGAGCCGGTCATGACCCCACCTCCTTCGCAGACAGCCATCGGCTTATAGCCATGAGCTGTTATTCCCTCGTTCCCCATCCCAGGGTTCGACGCCACACGCCGGCGTCCCGAAACACTCGGACCAGGTCAGCGTCTAACCGACCCTCCCGGGCCTCCTCTTCCAGGATGGCCAGGGCTTCCTCCGGCGAGACGGCCGGCTTGTAAGGCCGGTCGCTGGCGACCAGGGCGTCGTAGATGTCAGCGATCGTGATGATACGGACCTGGAGGGGAATCTCGTCGTCCCGCAGGCCCCGGGGATAGCCGCTCCCGTCCAGCTTTTCGTGATGGGCATACGCGAACTCGGGGACTCGCCGGAGCTCCTTCGTCCAAGCGATTTGCCGAAGGAACTCGTAACTCTTGGCGGCATGGGATTCGATTTCCCGTCGCTCCTCGTCGTCTAAGCTCCCCCGGGGAATCGAGAGACGGGCGACCTCCCGAGGCGTCAGGAGCACCTGGTCCGTCCCGGCGGGCATAGGCACCACGACCCGAGCGATCTCCTCCAGGAGGTCGGTATTCGGGTCCTGGTCCACGACCGAGGGTCGATTGACGGCCTCGATGACCTGCAGGTACCCGGCCAGACGTTCCGTCTGATCAGCCGCCCAGCGGTCCAATTCAGCAAACATCCTCGTATGGTCGCCAATACCGTGGGCGAGGACATACTCGAGCTTTCGTCGCAGGGCCTCATACTGGACGGCGTACTGGGCCAGGGCGAACCGATGACGAATGAGGTCCATCTCATGGGTGTACAGCTTTTCCGCCTTGACCAAGACGTGTTCCCGAACGCCGATCTTGCCAAAGTCGTGTAAGATGGCCGCATAACGGATCTCCCGAAGCTGATCCGCCGTAAAGACGACGCCCGCCCAACGCCCGGACGTCACGCCGGCCAAGCTCCGAGCCAGACCGACGGAAAGCTCGGCGACCCGGACGGAATGACCCTTCGTGGCCGGGTCCCTCTGCTCGACGGCCAGGACGGCCGCCCGAATGAAGCTCTCGAACAGCCGACGGATGCTCTCTAAGAGACGGTTGTTCTCGATGGCCGCCGCCGCTTGCGAGGCCAGGGCCCGGACGATTTCCTCGTCCTCGTAAGAGAAGCTGACGACGTGGGCCTCGACCCGCAGGACGTCGGGGATCGGCCCCGGCGCCGTCTTGCGGTTGATGAGTTGAAGTACGCCGATGACGTCCCCCGCCGGCGTCCGCATCGGGACGGCCAGGACCGAATAGGTCCGATACCCCAGTTCCATGTCCAAGCGGGGATTAAACCGGAAGGGGTACCGTTCCGAGACGTAATAGGCATCCGCCAGACGCACGGATTGACCCGTCTTGGCCACGTAACCGGCGATACTGGACTCGTCCAGGGGCAGGACGATGGACTCCATGTTCGGCAGGGGGACCGTGTCGTTCTGCGCCAGCATGAAGCGGAGGAAGGACTCGCCGGCCGTCTCGTCCTCCTCGATGAGGTACAGGCTCCCGGCGTCAGCCAGCGTCAGCTCCCGCGCCTTCATGAGGATCAGTTCCAGCAGACGGTGGAGGTCCCGCTCCGCCGTCAGGGCGATACAAATGGCCGTTAACTCGCGGAGGCGCTTCTCGATGGTCCCCGTGCTCATCACCTCGGCCCCTTCCGTTGGAACGGGGCAGGACTGATGTAGAGTGCTGGGCATTAGGTGCTTACGGATACAGTCGGTAAATCGTCCGTGGGAAGGGAATCGCTTCCCGTACGTGCTCGAGACCACAGATCCAGGCGACCGTCCGCTCCAGACCGAGGCCGAAGCCCCCGTGGGGGACCGAGCCGTACCGGCGGAGGTCCAGGTACCATTGAAAGGCCGCCTCCGGCAGGTTATGCTCCCGAATCCGCCGGAGGAGCCCGTCATAGTTCCACGCCCGCATACTCCCGCCGATAATCTCTCCGACGCCCTCGGGGGCCAAAACGTCCATACACAGGACCCGGTCCGGACACTCGGGGTCGGGCTCCATGTAAAAGGCCTTCACGGCGGCTGGGTACCGATGCACGATGAGGGGGCGCTCAAAGGCCTCCGAGAGGGCGGTCTCCTGCGGGGACCCGAAGTCGTCCCCCGGCGTCATGGGTACGCCGTGGTCCAGGAGCCACTGGACGGCCTCGTCGTAAGTCATCCGGGGGAAGGGCTTCGCGACCCGCTCTAAAGGCGCCGGGTCCCGCTCCAGGATGGCCAGCTCGGGCCGCCGCCGCTCCAAGACCCGCTCGACGATATAGCAGATCAGGTCCTCGGCTAACTCCATCAGCTCCTCCAGGGTCGTGAAGGCGACCTCGGGCTCGACCATCCAGAATTCCGTAAGGTGTCGCCGGGTCTTGCTCCGCTCGGCCCGAAAGGTCGGGCCGAAGCAGTAGACCCGGCCAAAGGCCAGGGCCCCGGCTTCCACGTAGAGCTGGCCGCTCTGAGAAAGATAGGCCACGTCGTCGAAGTACTTGACCTCGAAGAGCGTCGTCGTCCCCTCGCAAGCCGCCGGCGTCAGGATCGGGGCGTCCAGACAGAGAAACCCCCGGCTGTCGAAGAAGTCCCGGATGGCCCGAATGATTTCGTGTCGGATCCGCAGGGTCGCAAAGGGTCGCCGGGACCGGAGCCACAAGTGCCGATGGTCGAGTAAGAAGTCGATCCCGTGCGGCTTCGGTGTGATGGGATAGCCCTCGGCGGCCTGCAGGACCTGGAGCCGCCGGACCCACAGCTCATACCCACCCGGCGCCCGGGGGTCCGCATGAACGGTCCCCTCCACGATGAGAGAGCTCTCCTGACCCAGCCGGTCGGCTAACTCGAAGGTCTCGTCCGGGACCGTCCCCCGGGTGACGACGCACTGGCAGATCCCCGAGCCGTCCCGGACCAGCAGGAAGACGATCTTGCCCTTCGAACGGGCGTTATACAGCCAACCCCGCAGTTGAACGTCCCGGTCGACGTAAGCACTAAGCTCTTCGATGCGGACCCAGGGGACCATGGCCGTGGTTCCAGAAAGCAAATATACAGAACACGCCACAGAATTTCGAATTGCGAATTGGGGAATCCCTCCGATCTCCCCTCCCAACCCTCTATTTTCAATCCGCAATCCGCAATTTCACACGTTCTCCGGCTTGTCCAAGTCCCGGTGCTCGACCTCGACCCGCCAGCCCCGCCGCCGCCAGGCATGGGCCAAGGCCTCCACGATGGCCACGGACCGGTGACGCCCGCCGGTACACCCGACGGCGACCGTCACATAGTGCTTCGCCTCGGCCTGATAATAGGGCAGTAAGAAACGAAACATCCGATGGACCATCCGGAGAAAGCGGCGGGCTTCCTCCGACGACAGGACAAACTTCCGGACCTCCGGGTCCAGGCCCGTCCGGGCCCGAAGCATGGGGTCAAAGTGGGGATTCGGCAGGAAACGGACGTCCCACACGAGGTCGGCCTGAAAGGGCACGCCGTGCCGGTACCCGAAGCTGATGAGCTGGATGATGGGTGTCGTCGCCGGTGCGGGGCCATAGGTCTGAAAGATAAACCGCCGGAGCTGGTGGACCGAAAGAGCCCCCGTGTCGATGATCCGGTCGGCCAACTGACGGATAGGCTGAAGCTGGAGCCGCTCCTCCCGGATGCCTTCCAGGACGGGGCGGTCGAAGGCCAGGGGATGCGGCCGCCGGGTCTCGTTAAAACGACGGACCAGGACGCTGTCGTCGGCCTCCAGGAAGACGACCTCCATCCGAATGGGCCGGTTCCGGAGGGCATAGTAGACCCGCGGGAAGTCTTGCAGGAAGGCCCGCTCCCGAATGTCGACGGTGACAGCGACCCGCCGGACCTCAGGCATCCACCGGTGGATGATCCGGAGAAAGGCCGGGAGGATCCGGGGCGGCATGTTGTCCACACAGAAAAAGCCCAGGTCTTCCAGACTCCTCAGGGCACAGCTTTTGCCTGAACCCGACAGGCCCGTCACGATGACGACCTGTATGGGTTCCCGAGGAGGGCCCGGGCGAGCCTCGGCCATCGTATGTACCTCAGAGGGCAAGCCCCAGCGGGCGGCCGGGAATCAAACACGTGACGGCGTGACGGGGTCATAAAGTGACGAGATGACAGCTCCAGCTCTTTATCTGGACTTTATTACTCCGTCCCTTCATCACGAAGCCTGGAATCGGCGGTGGTGCGCCCGGAGGGACTTGAACCCCCAACCTTCGGGTTCGAAGCCCGACACTCTATCCCGTTGAGCTACGGGCGCTCCTCAGGGAGATAAGACTGCAGACTTTAGGGACGACGTCCTGGGGAGGGTGATGGGACTCGAACCCACAGCCTTTGGGGCCACAGCCCAACGCTCTGACCACTTGAGCTACACCCTCCATCTCAAGGCCGGAAGACCTCTTCCCGCTGACATAAGATTAGATTTCCCCGGCCGGAAGGTCAAGGCGGCCAAGCCGGGCGGCGACCAGGGCTGTCGTCTCTACGACGACGTAGTTCGTCGTGACCATCCGTGCGGCCTCGTCCCGAAGCCGCCGAAAGATGTGGGCGGCCGCTCCATGAAAGTCGTCCCGGCGGTTGAGCAAGGCATACCAGGCCGACGTGTCAACGAACACGTCCACGGAAGGCCTCCGCCAGGTAGTCGTCATGCCGTTCAGCCACGTCCGTCGCCCGGTCTTCGAAGGCCCCGGCGACCGCCAGGGCCCGTTCCCAACGGTCGGAGGGCCCGTAGGCCCGAAGGGCTCGGCGGATGACCTCGGCCGCTGACACGCCCTCGGCCTCGGCGGCCCGCCGGAGGGCCAGGTACAGGTCCTCAGGGAGCAGAATCGTCAGACGGAACATCGGACTTCCCTCACCATGGTATGCTTTTTATCACCATAAGGCCCCGGCCAGAGAAGAATTCCCGAAAGCCATGGCCGGGACTCGCTGAGCCCGGCCACCTCGGCCGAATCCCGGGCACACCCTCGGCCCAGGCGATCGGTCGGGACCCGCGCCTTCTCCATGTCCGAACCCGTCCCCGCCGGTACCGTCCCGGGGTCTGACTCCCGGCCGACTTGACAGGGGTCCCCCCTTGGCGTATAGTATTGCACTGAGCGTGCAAAAATATACAGCAGTCGGGAGGGGCGCTGAGCCCGCGCCGGGAGGGAGTTCCTCTGCTGTAGCGAACCTACCCGACGGGAGGTCACTGTGCCATTGGGCCCCTTTTACATCGTCGATACGACCCTCCGAGAGGGCGAACAGTTCATCCATGCCTACTTCACGACCGACGACAAGGTTCGGATCGCCACGGCTTTGGACCGATTTGGCGTCGAGTACATCGAACTGACGAACCCGGCGACCTCCCCCAAGAGTTTGGAGGACGTCCGGGCGATCTTGCGGCTCGGCCTGCGGAGTAAGGTCGTCGTCCACATCCGGTGTCATCGGGATGACGCCCTGCGGGCGATCGAGTCTGGGGCGCAGGGGATCAGCGTCTTCCTGGGCGTCTCGCCATATCTTCGACGGTTCAGTCACGGTCTGGACGTCGAGGCCGTCATCGACCGGGCCGCCGAGGTCCTGACCCTAATCCGGACGGAGGCCCCCCACGTCGAAACCCGGTTTTCGACGGAAGACACCTTTCGAAGCGCGTGGGCCGACGTATTCCGGGTCTATTTGGCCATCGACCGGTTAGGCGTCGTCCACCGCCTGGGCGTGGCCGACACGGTCGGCATCGCCACGCCATGGCAGGTCTATACGACGGTCCGGACGCTTCGACGGATGACCCGGGCCGACATTGAGTTTCACGGTCACGACGACACAGGCTGTGCCGTGGCCAACGCCTTGGCGGCCCTCCGGGCCGGGGCGACCCACATCAACACGACCGTCCTGGGCATCGGGGAGCGGGTCGGCATCACGCCTCTGGGCGGTTTCATCGCCCGGCTGTACACCCTCGACCGGGACCTCGTGCGCCGGAAGTACAACCTGGCCCTGCTTCCCGAGCTTGACCGGATGGTCGCCGAGATCCTCGGTCTGGAAGTCCCCTTCAACAACTACATCACGGGTGCAGCCGCCTTTGCCCACAAGGCAGGGGTCCATACCAAAGCGGTCCTCCATCAGCCGGCCGTCTACGAAGTTCTGGACCCGGCTGACTTTGGCCTGAGTCGGTCCATCGCCATCGCCCACCGTCTGACGGGCTGGCATGCCATCAAGCTCCGGGCGAACGAGCTCGGCCTGGACCTGACCGACGAGGAGGTGCGGCAAGTGACGGCCCAGGTAAAGGCCTTAGCCGACGAACGGCCTATCACGATCGAGGACGTGGACGAGGCGCTGTACCGATGGGTCCAGGAACGGGTCCCGGTCCCCGTAGCCTCCAGGGGGCGGACCGATGGCGGCTAAGACGTTTGCCGAGAAGGCCCTGGCCCGGGCCGCCGGGCGGACGGCCGTCACGGCCGGTGAGGTCGTGGACGTCCGGCCCGACGTCGTCCTCAGCCATGACAACACGGCGGCCATCGCCCAAATCTTTGCCAGCCTGGGCGTCCGGCGGGTCTGGGACCCCGACCGCATCGTCATCGTCCTCGACCACGCCGTACCCCCGCCGACGCCCCAGCATGCCCAGAACCATGCCGAAATCCGCCGCTTCGTCCAAGCCCAGGGCCTTCGCCACTTCTACGAGGTCGGCCGTGGCATCTGCCATCAGGTCGTCAGCGAGGAGGCGCTCGTCCTGCCGGGCCAGGTGATCCTGGGAGCCGACAGTCACACGACCCACTACGGCTGGATGGGTGCCTTCGGGGCCGGCGTGGGCCGGTCCGAGGTGGCGGCCCTCTGGGCGACGGGAGAGCTGTGGCTCCGGGTCCCCGACAGCATGCGCATCGTCCTCCGGGGCCGGCTTCCCTTTGGCGTGACGACCAAGGACCTTTGCTTGAAAGTCCTTGGCGACCTCGGCGCCGATGGGGGTCTTTACCTGTCCGTCGAGTTTCACGGGCCGGCCCTGCGGGAGTGGAGCCTCGAGAGTCGGATGGTCATTCCCAACATGATGGCCGAGTTCGGCGTCAAGAATGCCTATCTGCCGCCGGACGACGCCGTATTCGACTGGCTGGCCGAGCGGCTGGCCCGCCGGACGGGTCGTCCGATCCCCGAATGTCGGGATCGTATCTCGGCCGGCGCCCTGTATCCCGACCCGGGTGCCCGATACGTCGCCGAACACACGGTCGATTTAGACCGTCTGGAGCCTCTGGTAGCCTGTCCCCACGACGTGGACCAGGTACGGCCCCTTCGGGAGGTCGCTGGGACGCCCATCGACTATGCGTTCATCGGGACCTGCACGAATGGGCGGATCGAAGACATCGCCGCGGCGGTCGAAGTCTTGCGGGGTCGGCGCGTCGCCCCGGGTGTGCGGCTTCTGGTCATTCCGGCGTCCCAGGTCGTCCTCCAGGAAGCCATCCGGCGGGGCTATCTGGCGACGCTCGTCGAGGCGGGTGCCATCATCGGTGTCCCCGGTTGCGGACCTTGCATGGGCAATCACATGGGAATCCCAGCACCTGGTGAAGTCGTCATTACCTCGATGAACCGGAACTACCGGGGACGGATGGGGCCTCGGGATGTCGGAATCTACTTGGCAAGCCCGGCTGTCGTAGCCGCCAGCGCCGTGACGGGCGTCATCACCGATCCTCGGGAGGTCGTCGGATGACGGTGGTCCGAGGTCGCGTCTGGAAGTACGGCGACAACGTCAGCACGGATCTCATCTTTCCGGGTCAATACACCTACACGCTCCGAGACCCTGACGAAATGGCCCGCCACGTCTTGGAGAACCTGGACCCCCGGTTTGCCCAAGAAGTCCGACCCGGGGACATCATCGTGGCCGGCCGCAACTGGGGCTGTGGGAGCTCTCGTGAGCAGGCCGTCACGGCCCTGAAGCACGCCGGGGTTTCGGCCATCATCGCTAAGTCCTTCGCTCGGATTTATTTTCGGAACGCCATTAACAACGGCCTTTTGCCCGTTATCTGCCCGGCGGCTGTCGAGGCCATCCAAGCTGGCGAGACGGTCGAGATCGACCTGCGGACATGGATCGTCCGATGCGCCGCTGGTGAGTTTCCCTTCGCACCGCTCTCGCCGACCGTCTTGGAGATTCTCCAGGCTGGTGGCCTAATCCCCTTACTCCGTCAGAAGCTGGGTGTGGCCTTACCGGAGGAACGTCCGTGACCCAAGCCATCTTCGAGCGCCTTGAACCTCCGACGCGGGGCGAAGCCGTCCAGTTTCGGGACGGCCGAGTCATTGCGCCTGACCGGCCCATCGTCCCCTTCATCGAAGGGGACGGTATCGGCCCGGAGGTCATGCGGGCCGCCCGGCTCGTCCTCGACGCGGCCGTCCGCCTCGCCTACGGCGGCCGCCGGGAAATCGTCTGGTTCGAAGTCTACGCCAGTCAGAAGGCCCAGCGACACCTGGGGGAGCTCTTGCCGGCCGACACCCTGTGGGCCTTGCAGACATATCGGGTGGGCCTTAAAGGGCCGTTTACGACGGCGGCCGGCCCGCGGGGTCACCGGAGCCTCGTCGTGCGGATCCGTCAGTCGTTGGACCTTTATGCGTGTGTCCGTCCGATTCGGTATTTTCGGGGCGTCCCTTCGCCGCTTCGGGAGCCGGAGAAGGTGGACATGGTGGTGTTTCGGGAGAACACGGAGGACGTGTATGCGGGCCTGGAGTGGGCGGCGGGGAGCGAGGAGGCGAGGCGGCTTGGGGCGTGGCTGAGGGAGGCGTTGGGGGTCGAGGTGCGGGCGGACGCCGGGCTGGGGCTGAAGGCGATATCGGCGTATGGGAGCAAGCGGCTGGTGCGGGCGGCGTTGCGGTATGCGGTCGAGCGGGGGCGGCGGAGCGTGACGCTGGTCCACAAGGGGAACATCATG
>JAUQPV010000079.1 GCA_030550225.1 Acidobacteriota bacterium
TGACGGGCGCGCGGGATACCTTGGACCCCCTCCTGCGGTCGTTCCTCGAACGCCTCCGGGCCGTCAGCCCCGTGCCGGTCTATGTCGGCTTCGGCATCTCCAAACCAGACCACATCCGAGCCGTCGCCGACCTGTGCGATGGGGCCATCGTCGGAAGTGCTGTCGTCCAAGCTGTCCTGGACCGAACTGACCGACCCGTCGAGGCCGTCCAGGCCGTCATCGGTCCTCTCCTGGACGCCGTCCAGGCCTTATCCGACGTCTGACCGCTGGCCCGATGGCCTCGGACGGAAAGGCCGGTCGGCCGACGGGCAGGTACCCCTCGTCATTCGCTGGGTCAGGCCCAAGACATGTTGACGACGAGAATCCCATTGTATACACTGTACAAGGGGCGGGGGACGATATGCACTCATTATCCAAGTTCTTTCTCACCTTTGTCGGGTTCGTCGGTCTTTCCTTGGCGTCCCCGGGCGACGGGGAAGACTTACCGGCCGTGTGTGACTTTACCGCCCTTCGGGCGCGCTGGCCGAAGGAATCCTGCGAGGCCCTGACGTCTATACAGGCTGGCCTCCCGGACCTTCTCCGACGGGTGCGCCCTTACGCCCAAACCTACGTCTTGGTACTCCTTGACAGACCGGACGGTGTCCCCGGGGCCTGGGACGACCCGGTCTTGTCTCGCCTCCGGGTCGGTCTCCTGGCCGATACCCCGGCGGAGACGATCGCGGCCCGCTATAAGTTCGCCCAAGCCGTGCCTTATCCCCTTTCGCAGACAGGTGCGTGCGCGCTCTTTGCGGACCTCTATCGGGGAAAGATCGACGCCGTGCTGACTTGGGCACCCCTGGCCGGTTACTTCGTGGCTGTCACGGACGTGGAAAACCGCCTCCAAGCGCTTCCGGTCCCTCAACCCTTTCCGTCCCCAGAGTGGCCGAAATCCGCATCGGAGGGGGCATCCGCGTCGGACTCGGACCTCTTCCGGTGCGCCGACCAGATTCAGGGGGTTTTGGAATCCTACGGCGTCGCGCCCGCTGAGTTACTGACGGCGAACGTCGAAGAGTCTTCCGTGATCCCGGACCAGCCCCCGCCGGAGGACCTGGCGGCGGCCCGGGTCGGGGAGACGCTCTATTATCGCTACTGTGACCGGTGCCATGGGGCTCAAGCTGTCTTAGGCCGCCGGGGTCTGGAGCTTCGGCAACGCTTTCTCCAACTCAGCTACCCCGAATTCATCCGGGCTATCCGGGAAGGTCGGCCTGGTCGGGGCATGCCGGCCTACCGGGGTTTGTTAGATCAGACCCAAGTGCAAGCGCTTTATCAATACTTACGCGCTCTTACGATGGGGAAGATGGAGCCCCGCAAGTCGACGGATTGACAAGCGTTCGGTCTTCGGTGTTTCAACCAAGTGATGAAGCGGCGGGGGGACGAAGTCAAGAAAAAGCCGAAATCTCAGCTGGATGGTCTCGATTTCACCTCGTCGCTTCCTCACTCCATAACTTTTAATAACTTCCGAAAAGGAGGGGACAATGCGCCACTGGTCGATGTTTCTGGCTGTCCTCCTAGTCGGGGTGATGGCCGGCGGGGCTGGGGGACAAGGCGCTTTACCGCCGGTCCATCTGGACAAGGTGAAGCTACCGCCCGGTTTCACCATCGACGTTTACGCCCGGGTCGTGGATGCCCGGTCGATGGCCCTGGGGGCGAAGGGCACTGTATTCGTAGGGACCCGTACGCACGGGAAGGTTTACGCCGTCGTCGATACGAACCGGGACTCCAAGGCCGACGAGATCATCACCATCGCCGAGGGCCTCTACATGCCGAATGGCGTCGCCTTCCGGGACGGGTCTCTGTACGTCGCCGAGGTAAACCGGATCTTGCGGTTTGACCGCATTGAAGAGAATCTCAAGAGTCCGCCGTCGCCCGTCGTCGTCCGAGGGGACTTGCCGTCGGACGCCCCACACGGTTGGAAGTACCTACGTTTCGGCCCAGATGGCAAGCTTTACTTCAACATCGGGGCACCCTGTAACATCTGCGAACCCAAGCCGGACCTATACGCCACGATCATGCGGATGAACGCCGACGGGACGGGCTTGGAGCCTTACGCGATGGGCGTGCGGAATTCGGTCGGCTTCGATTGGAATCCCCGGACGAAGACGCTCTGGTTCACGGACAACGGACGGGACGGCCTGGGCGATAACGTACCCCCGGAAGAGCTGAACAACGCGCCTCGGGCAGGCCTTCACTTTGGGTTCCCCTACTGCTTCGGTAAGTCTGTAGCGGACCCCGAGTTTGGGAAGAAGCGGGCCTGCACCGAGTTCACGCCGCCGGTCTTGGAGCTTCCGCCCCACGCCGCCCCCCTGGGCGTTCGTTTCTACACGGGCAAGATGTTCCCCCGGGAGTACCAGAATCAGCTGTTCATCGCCGAACACGGCTCGTGGGACCGTTCGACACCGAGCGGCTATCGTATCACGGTCGTCCGCCTGAAGGGCGACCAGGTGGTCGGCTACGAGGTCTTCGCCGAGGGATGGGTCCAGGGAAATACCTATGAGGGCGTGTGGGGCCGACCCGTCGACCTGCTCATCCTCCCTGACGGCTCCATGCTCGTGTCGGACGACCAGGCGCACGCCATCTACCGCATCAGCTACAAAAAATAAAACACCATGACCGCACCTATCAGGGGGTGACCATGATGTGGGTTCGACGCTATACCCTGGTCGGATGGGCGGTCCTGCTCGCCGCCTTGGGCGGGGCCCTCGCACAGGACCGATCTGCGGAGATTTGCTCTCTTATCCAGCAGTTGGGCGCACCCGACAAGGCCACACAGGACGCCGCTGTAGCGGCCCTGGCCCGTATCGGTACGCCGGCCGTGGAACCCCTGTTGGTAGCCCTGACCTTCCAGAATCCCTGGACGCGTGGGAACGCGGCCCTGGCCTTAGGGAAGATCGGAGACAAGCGTGGCTTTGAACCCGTCCTCAAGGTCGCTCAGAGCGACCCCCATCCGTCGATCCGGTCGACGGCCGTCCTGGCCCTCATCGACTTTGGGGATAAGGCAGCCATCCCCGCATTACGACGGATCGCTTTGGAGGACTCGGACGCTACGGTCCGCATCCTGGCGCAAGTCGTGCTGAAGATCTTGGAAGCCAAGTGAGGCCTGGCATTGGCTGGCCCGGTGGGAGGGATGGCCCTCCCACCGGGTGGCTGGAAGGGTGCTGGGTATCCGGGCACGGATGATTTGGGGTCGGGAGGTGAGGTGCAGGGACCCGGGATTCTTAGGCACGCCTCTCTGATTTCTGAGCCCGGGGGTCCAGCGCCTTGTCAACCGCGTCTCGCATTCTGTACGCTGTATCCCTCGCCCCTGCCCTGGAATCGATGGAATGGATTTCCCAAATCTCGTTCGGCGAAGGTAGTGCTTTGTCCATCTAAAGGTTTGTAGTAGCGCAATTTATTGCGCTACTCATGCGGCGACGCGGCGCCGCACTACGAACATCAAATCAAAAATGGATGAAGCAGTAGCATGGCGGAACGACGGTTCATCCTGATCGCTGGTCGCACGGCCAAGCAAGGCCGGCAAATTAACGTCGGGAAGGACACGGCCGATTACGAAGAGATCGTGACGACCTTGACGATGCATCCCGAAGACATGAAGGCCCTCGGGGTCTCGCCCGGCGGGACCGTCCGGGTCCGGACGGAATATGGAGAGGCCGTTTTTCGATGCCAGGAAGGAAAGGTCCCGGCTGGCATCGTCTTCGTCCCCTATGGCCCTCCGACCTGCCGCCTGATGGGCGGCGATACGGACGGGACGGGTATGCCCACGTCCAAGGGTTGGGAGGTCGAGATCGAGCCCGTCGAGGCGGTCCCCAGTGGGCCGGAAGACCCCCACTGAATTTGAAACGGGGGGCCTTCTGGGATATCATTAGACAAGCGCTTGGATCATCCGGTCGTCGGGCATCGCGGGGTCGGGGCGGGTGTCCCGGCTCGTGGTCCCTCAGGGTTTTGTCTGCACTGTCGGCACGCCCTTGCCTCCCCGATTTTTTATGCCCTGACGACGCCCGGACAGTCCTATCGCCATTCGCTGTTCGCTTTTCTTAGAGGGTCGGAAAGGCTGAGTTCACCCGAATTCTCACGGGCTGAACGGCTTTGCTAAAAGTGTCCTGTGAGGACGGCAATGGACTGGAAGGAAGAAACCCAGGTCGTCTTGGAGTGGACCGACCCGAGCGAGGCGGCCTCGGAGCCGTCTCCGTCGCCGGAGGGCGAAATGCCGTCTCCGCCGGCCTGGGAATTGCTCTATGAAGGCGCTTACATGCCCCGTCGGGTCCGTGGAAGCTGGCGGGGTGGAGTCCTGGGCTGAACGTTCCGGGTGCCGTCCAGGTCGGACGGTTTATCATCGGAACGGTAAGGCCGGAGGTTTTCCGATGGCCGTGACCGTCGTCCAGAATGCGACGTGTACCTTCTGCGGTTGTGTGTGCGACGATATCGAACTCCACGCCGAGGGAGACCGCATCGTCAAGGCGAAGAACGCCTGTAGCCTTGGCGAGGCCTGGTTCCTCCACCATACGGCCGAGCGGCTGTATCCGGACGCCTTGATCGACGGCCAGCCGGCGTCCCTGGACGCCGCCGTCGAACGGGCGGCCGAGATCCTGGACCGGGCCGACCTGCCGTTGATCTATGGCCTCAGCAACATCACCTCGGAGGCCCAGCGGGAGGCCGTGTTCCTCGCCGAGTTGGCGGGCGGTATCGTCGACAGCCATACCTCCCTCTGACACGGCCCGACGGAGATAGCCGTCCAGGTGGGCGGCAAACCGGCGTGCACGTTGGGGGAGGTCAAGAACCGGGCTGACCTCATCATTTACTGGGGCGGCAACCCGGCCGAGTGCCATCCGCGGCACTTTACGAAGTACACGCTGACGCCCAAGGGGAAGTTCACCCCCAACGGGCGAAAGGACCGCACGATGGTCCTCGTCGACATCCGGGAGACGCCCAGTGCCCGGGCGGCGGATATTTTCCTGCAGATCCGGCCCGGCCGGGACTTTGAGGTCCTGACGGCCCTCCGGGCCATCATCAAGGACCAGCCCGTCGACCCAGAGCGGGTCGCCCAGACGGGCCTGACCCTCGACCAGCTTCGGGACTTGGCCGGCCGGATGAAGCGGGCCCGGTTCGGCGTGATGTTCTTCGGGATGGGCCTGACGATGACGCGGGGGAAGTACATGAACTCCTCGGCCATCCTGACGTTGGCGGCCGAGCTGAATGCCTTCACGAAGTTCATCGCCATGCCGATGCGGGGACACGGCAACGTGACGGGGGCTGACACGGTCCTCCGCTGGACGACGGGCTATCCCTTCGGCGTCTGCTTCAACCGGGGTTATCCTCGCTACAATCCGGGGGAATTTTCGACCATCGACCTTCTCGTACGGGGGGACGTAGACGCCGTCCTGGTCGTCGGAGCCGACCCGGCGGCGACGATGCCTCAGCCGGCTATCGAGCATTTGAAGCGAGTCCCGACGATCGTCCTGGACCCGAAGGTCAGTACGACGATGCGCATCGCCCGGGTCGGGATTCTGACAGCGGCGACGGGCATCAGCGCAGGCGGGACCGTCTACCGCATGGACGAGGTCCCGATTCCCCTCCGACCGGCCTTGCGGTCGCCGTACCCGACCGACGAGGAAGTCCTCCGCCGTATCCGCCAGACCCTGGCGGCCCGGACGGACGAATAGGAGACAAAATCCGGCTCCTTTGGGACAGCGGGATGGGGCGATCCAATGGCTCGTGGGTCATGGCCATCGGCTATGGACCTATGACCCATAAGCTGATACGAGCGCGCAATGGGGCGGGCGATGCTTCGAATTCAGGGTGGCAAGGTCTATGACCCCGTTCATGGTCTGGACGGGGTTCGCCGAGACGTCTGTGTGGCGGACGGTCGTATCGTGGCCGACGTGTCAGGCGGGCGGGTCATCGACGCGACCGGGATGGTCGTCCTGCCCGGTGGGGTCGACATTCATACCCACATCGCCGGGGCGGCCATCAACTTCGCTCGGGAGATGATCCCCGAAGACCACCGGCGGGCCGTGGCCTTGACCCGTACACCGGTCCGGCGGGCCGGCATCGGCGGCGTGACGCCTTCGACTTTCGCCACAGGCTACATGTACGCCTCGATGGGTTGGACGACGATCTTCGAGGCCGCCGTCCCGGTCCTGACGGCCAAGCACACCCACGAGGAACTCCGCGACACCCCTATCGTGGACAAGGGCTGTTATCTCCTGATCGGGAACAACGAGATCGTCATGGACCTCCTGGAAGCGGAGGACTACGAGCGGGCTCGCCACGTGGTCGCCTGGCTGGTATGGGCCGCCAAGGCCTACGGCCTTAAGGCCGTCAACCCCGGCGGGGTCGCCGCCTGGAAGTGGGGCCAAAACGTCAAGGGCCTCTTTGAGCCAGTCCCTGGCTACCAGCGGGTGACGCCGGCGCGCCTCATCGCGGCCCTGGCCCAGATCGCCGAGGACCTCAGCCTACCCCATCCCCTCCACCTCCACTGCAATCAACTCGGCCTGCCGGGGAACTTTGCCACGACCCTCGAGACGATGAAGCTCCTGGAGGGCCGACGGGCGCACCTGGCGCATCTCCAATTCCACGCCTATGGGGGTGAGGATTGGTCGACGTTCCGGTCCGAGGCCCCACGTATCGCCGAATACCTGAACGACCATCCGAACCTGACGGCCGACGCCGGGGCCATCCTCTTCGGCGATACCGTCACGGTCACGGCTGACGGCCCGTGGCAGTACCTTCTCTACCAACTGACGGGTCACAAGTGGGGCAATATGGACATCGAAAACGAGACGGGGTGCGGCATCGTACCGTACGCCTATCGGGAACGAAGCCTGGTCAATGCCGTCCAGTGGGCCGTGGGTCTTGAGCTCCTCCTGCTGGTCCAAGACCCCTGGCGGATCTTCCTGACGACCGACCATCCCAACGGCGGCGCCTTCTGGCGTTATCCGGAAATTATCCGCCTCCTGATGGACGCCGACTATCGCCGGGAGCGTCTCAAGGCCCTGTCACCCAAGGTCTTGAAGCGGATCGTGCTTCCAGACATCGACCGGGAATACACGCTGTCCGAAATCGTCATTATCACGTCGGCCGGCCCGGCCCGGGCCCTGGGCCTTTCCCAAAAGGGCCACCTGGGCGTCGGCGCTGACGCCGACATCGTCATCTACGATGAGCACCCGGACCCGGGCCGCATGTTCGGCCGACCCCGGTATGTCATCAAGGCCGGCGAGGTCGTCG
Organism: Acidobacteriota bacterium; assembly: GCA_030550225.1. GTDB lineage: Bacteria > Acidobacteriota > HRBIN11 > HRBIN11 > HRBIN11 > HRBIN11. Next base: position 7,261 of record JAUQPV010000079.1, read on the forward strand.
TCGAAGACGGCGAGATCCAGAAGACCGTCTCAGGTCGGGAGTTCATCGTGCGGCCCGCCTACGACGAGACCATTGAGGCTTTTCTCCAGCCGCTCTTCGAGCACTACTACACGGTGTCCTTTGCGAACTATCCCGTCGAGCTGGAGCGAATCCATTCAGCTGAGGTCTATTCGTGGGAAGAGGCCGTCAGGCAGTAAGGCAGGTCGGCAGTCGGCAGATAGGCAGGGGGGCAGAGGGGGAATCGACGATTCGGAACACCGCTCGTCATGGCGGCGTCATCCTGGCCTGACGTCGCCGGTGACGGCGGCATCCATCCCATCGGAACACCGCCAGTGATGGCGGTGTCATCCTTAGAGAAGCGCCAGTCATGGTGGTGTCTTCCTGAGCATAGCCCTTCGGCCCGGGAGAATCCTGGTGGGATCGGCTTTTCTGACGCTTCGGGGAGAACGATTTTTCAAGCAAAGGGCAGTTCAGCCATCACGAAAGGCAAAGGGCAAAGAGCAAAGGGCCAAGAGTATGGACTCTATGCTCTTTGCTTTATCTATCAGCCGACCGTCTCACCTGTCGATCTGCTCCTGCCAGACCATGGAGTGCCGGATGCGATGGCGGGAATCATTACCCTGACACTTCGGGAGACGCCGCACGTCCCCTTGGAGGCCGAGGTCATCTGTCCTGACGTCCTGGCCGGCAAGTCGCGAGAAGAGATCCAGGCCCTGCCGGTCTTTCTGGGAAAGCGGACCCGACGGCTGGGGGACTTCTTCGAGGTCGAGGTCGACGGCGATGGAGAAGAGGTCCATCTCCGGGGCGACCTCCGGAAGGTCCGCTGGATCGGCCGGGGCATGACGCGGGGCCGCGTCGTCATTCACGGGGACGTGGGCATGCACCTGGGCGCCTTCATGCGGGGCGGGACCATCGAGGTCTTCGGGAACGCTTCCGATTGGCTGGGGGCCGAGATGACGGGCGGGCAGATTTACGTCCATGGGAACGCCGGTGGCCAGGTCGGGGCGGGCTACCGGGGAAGCCCCGTGGGCATGCAGGGTGGGACGATCCTCATCGAGGGGTCCGCCGGCCCGGAGGTCGGCATGCGGCTCCGTCGGGGGCTCATCGCCGTCGGGGGGTCCGTCGGGGATTTTGCGGGCCTTCACATGCAGGGCGGGACGATCTTCTTGCTGGGCGCCGTCGGGATCCGGACCGGTGCCTGGATGGTCCGAGGGACGATCGTCGTTTTCCGACCCATAGCGCTTCTACCGACCTTTCTCTACGCCTGTACGTACCGACCGACTTTCCTGCGTCTGTACTTTCGCTACCTGCAAACTCTGGGATTCCCTATCCCCCCAGAAGCCTTGGAGGGCGCCTACCATCGCTATACCGGCGATACGGCCGTCCCCGGCAAGGGCGAGATCCTGCAATGGGCCCCGGATGCATGATGGAAGATGCGATGGGCAGGATACGAGACGCGGGATACGGGCCTATCTGCCGACCTGCCTATCTCCATCCTACGTCTTGCATTCCGTATCTTGCATCTTATACGGTAATGCCGAGTCCGCGGTCGCTGATTTCAAGGGGAACTCGGCCATGCCCTTCATCGTCGAGACTATCGTGACGACATGTGATGAAAACGGGCACGTCAATTTTGCCCCGATGGGCGTCGAGTGGGGCGATGCCGTCATCGTCCTGAAGCCCTATCAAGACACGAAGACTTTTCGAAACGTGGTCGCCACGCGGCAGGCGGTCGTCAACTTGACGGACAATGTGTACTTCTTCGCGGTGGCCGCCATCTCGGACCCCGAGATCCCCTGGCACCCGGCCCGCGTCGTCCGGGGTGCCGTCTTGGACGATGCCTGTTCCTGGCGGGAGCTGGAGGTCTTAGACGTCGATACCCGAGAACCCCGGGCTCGGGTGACGAGCCGGGTCGTCTACGCCGGGTTCCAACGGGAGTTCATCGGCTATAATCGGGCACAGGCGGCCGTCATCGAGGCGGCCATCCTGGCGACTCGGGTCCGCCTCTTACCGATGGACGACATCCTGGCCGAATGGAAGCGGCTCCGGGTCATCGTTGACAAGACGGGCGGACCCCGGGAGCACGCGGCCATGGACCTCCTGACCGAGTATGTGCAACGGGCGGCCGCGACGCAGGCCTCATCGGAACGACCGCTATGACCGAGGGGACGATTTGGGTCCAGGCACCCGCCCGCTTGCATCTGGGGA
>JAUQPV010000080.1 GCA_030550225.1 Acidobacteriota bacterium
GGCCCCGTCCCACCCGACCCGCAGGGCTTCCGAATCCGCTGGGACGGGTGGACGAACCGGCCGTGGAGCGACTTCTGCCGGAAGGACGGACAGGTCGCCATGTGCGTCGGGTGGGCGTACCTCTTTCAGGACCTCCGGGTCGAGGCCGTCGAGCGGACGCTCGGGCCGCCCGACTGGGGGGTCGTCCCGGTCGTGCTGCGGCCGTGGGACTGCGGGGACCCGGAGCGGTACCTGGCGTGGCTTCCCTGGCCGTGGCTCCGGAGCCCCGTGCCGCCGGAGGCGGCCGACCCGGGGATGAAGCTGGGGCTGGACATCCGGATGTTCCGGCCGGCGACCGAGGGGGCGCCGGCCGGCCTACCGCCGGCGGGGTACCTCGGGCGGGTCGTCTCGGCCGAGGCCACAGCCTCCGGGCGGCTTGTGCAGACGGCCTGGCGGCGGCCGCCGGCGGGAGACCTCTACGGGGGTCTGCCGCGGTGGGTCTTCGTCCTGCCGACAGGATACGCCGTCCCCCAGCCGGTTTTGTGGCCGAAGGGTTCGTTTGGACCCAACATCCGGGCGTGGAGGCCCTCGGAGGGGCGCACGGCCGTGCGCCCCTACCAGCCGCTCGGGACCGGAGGCGGGCGATGATAGAATGGAGATGCAATGAGCGGGGGATGGCCCTGATCGTCGTAGTGCTGGTATCGGTCACCGTCGGCATCCTGCTGGTCGTCGTAGGGGTCCTCCTTCACGTGTCCCGGAGGGCGCAGGCTCGGCTTCAGGGCAGCATCCGGGAGGTTCAGTGTCAGGCGGACTTAGGGGCTCGGGCGACCCCGTCCTGGGAGGCCGCCGGCCGCCCCGTTCTGGAAGATCCCTGGCTCCCCTGGACGGCCCCGCCGGGCCGGGGGGAAGCCTTGGACTTAGGGGACGCCCGCCTGCGGGTCGTCCCGGCCGGTGACGAGGCGTTCGTGTATCTCGACGTCGGCGAGAAGGCCCACTGTGTGGGCGACCGGGTGACGCCCTGAATAGGAGCCCCGGCCGGGCACCCCCACCGATTGGGTATATCAGGCATCAGGGGAGCGAGCCCCTGATCCCCGAGGCAGTTTATGGAGATCGCCGGTTGGGCTGGAATTTTGGCATCCTTATTGGGTTTGGCTTTAGCAGTGTATGGCGTCTTCTATAACGGACGGGCCAATCGAGTGCTGATGACTCGCCAACATGAAGACGTCATGACCCTCCTTCAGCCCATCCGGGAGCAGGTGGCCCGTCAGCATGAGGACGCCATGGCCTTGTTACAGGCCATCCGGGAGGACACCCGGGTCACTCGGGAGGAGGCCCGGCGGCAGCACGAGGATGCCGTAGCGTTGCTTCGAGCCATGCGGGAGGAGGCCCGGGAGGCCGAGCGACGGCACCAGGCCCTTATGGAGCGCCTGGCCGAGCTCATCGTGGCCGAGGGAGAGCGAACCCGACGGACCCTCGGGGGAGGCGCCTCATGAGGAAGGAACCCCAGACTACGGACCCCAGACTACAGACTACGGGCCACGGGCTCCGGACTTGCCCCGGCGAGAGACGGGTCGCTCTGAGCCGCCCGGGTGGGTCTGTTGTTCGTGGTCGGTGGTCCGTGGTCTCTTCGACCGGGACCACACTCCTGGAGGTCCTGGTCGCCCTGGCCGTCCTGGGCCTGGCCTTAGGGACGGTGGCCCTGGCTCTGGGGGCCTGGCACGGGCAGTACCGGCGGGCCGTGGCGGCGTGGCGGTGCCGGGAGGTGCTCGGGGCCGTGCGTCTGCAGGCGTCCGTCGGTCAGGTCGTCTGCGGGCGACCGGCTCGGGAGATTCAACGGGGTGCCTGTCGGGCGCGAGTCGGGGCAACGGCTGACTGCAGGAGCGTCCGGGTTGAGCTCCGGCTCGCCGGGCCGGGCGTGCACGGGACGTATGAGGTCGAGATTCCGACGGAGAGCTTGCGATGAAAAATAGACCCCAGACCTGCCGGGGTGTCCCGGTGGGCCTAAACAGGTCCGGGCTCCGAGGTCCGGGGTCGGTGGTCCGGGGTCGGTGGTCACGCCGGGGGACGACGCTCCTGGAGTTGCTCGTGGCGACGGCCCTGGCCGCCGGCGTCGTCCTTATCGCCGGGACGCTGTACCTCGCCGTCCTGGGGACGGAGCGGACGACGCGGGAGCTTCTGGGTTCGACGCCCAAGGCGGACGTCCTGGGACTGCTGGAGGACCTCTCGTCCTGTGGCGGGACGCCCGACTACCGGGTGACGTCGGACGGGGGCTTCCTCTGGTGGCGGCAGGCGGTGTGCGTCCGGGCGTACGTCCTGGACGTCCGCGGGACCGGGGGCGGGTCGTACGTCCTGCGGTTCCGGCAGGCGTCGGACACGGCCGCCCTGCGGGCGCTGCGGGCGCTGGCGGAAGGCGCCCTCTCCGGCGGCGGGAGCGGCGGGAAAGGCGGCGAGAAGCCACCGCCCTCCGGCTCCGTCGGGTGGGTCGAGGTCCGGACGGCGAACGCCTGTGCCTGCCGGGCCGACTTCACGGCGGAGGCCCCGGACGCCTCCGAGCTCGCCGTCGTGTGTACTGACCCCCGGGGGAGTGGCCGGCCCGCGGCTTGCGCGCCGGCACCGGGCCCGGCGGAAGGCCGGCCTGTCCGGTATACGTTCCGGCCCGGGCCGTCGCCGGGCCCGGGCAAGGGGGCCGATACGTTCCTGTGGGAGGTCGTCGTCGTACCCCCCGGGGGACGGCTACCTGCGGAGGCGCCGAGCGTCGTCTCGCCCCAGGGCCTGTCGGTGGGCTTTCTTGTCGTCCCGGAGGCCCGGGACGTCCCGCCGGGAGAGCCCTTCCCGGGGGGCGTCGAGTGGCTCCCCCTGTACGTGCATCTGCCGAGCCCGACGCTGGAGGCGGGGGTGACGCTCACGGCGTGGGGGTCGCGGTACTTCGACCGGGACCCGGACCTGCCGGGAGCCGTGGGTCTGCTGACCCGGGACCTCGACGGGGACGGCGACGGAGAGCTGGAGGCCGACGAGGCGCCGGCCCGGCGGTTCGTGCCGGCCTCGGCCGTCGAGGGCTGGACGCTGTGGACGACGGGCTTTGGGCGGCTTCGCAAGACGGTGCCCGTCCGGTGCGGGCCGCGGGTCATCCCCGTCGGGGACACCCGAGAGTGCCGCTCGGCGGCGTTTCGACCCTTCTGAGGGGCAAAGGGCAAAGAGCATAGGGCAAAGGGCAATGTTCTTTGCGCTATGCCCTTCCTGGGGAGGTGGAGCCGTGCGGGGTATGACGCTCCTGGAGGTCCTGGTCGTCCTGTTCGTCTTGGGCCTCATCGTCGGCATGGGCCTGGCCCTGTGGCCGTCCCGGGCCGTCCGGGTCAAGACGGGCCTCGACGGGCTCGAAGAGCTCTGGCGGGCCCAGCGGCCCGGCGACTGCATGGAGTGGGCCGCCGACGTCCGGGAGGCCCGGTTCCGGCGGGGCGGCCCGCGGGGCGGCGTCTACGCACGGTGGAAGCTTCCGCCGGGGGCCTCGGGCGGGCGGCTCGCCTCCTTCTGCGACCGGGACGGCGTGCTGGTCGACCCCGGGGACGGTCGGGCCCTGGGGCGCGTCGTCTGCGCCGACCCGGGACCGCAGCTTCCGGGGTGGGGCGTCTGCCGGAGCCCTGTCGGGGGCGTCGTATTCCGAACGGTCGTGAGGTAGCGAGGGGTGAATGGCGAACCATGGGACGTCGGCCCGCAGACCAGCGGCCTGCGTTCCCACAGGCAAGGACGCCTGCGCCATCATAACAACACGAGGAAACCGAGCTATCGTACTTTTCCGACTCGCCGTTGGCCATTCGCTATCTTGAGGATTTCCCATGGGTCGGCGTGGCGTCGCTTACTGGCAGATACGGGTCCGGATCAGCGACTTGGTCGGCGGTCCTCAGGACACGGCCGTCGTACTGATTCAGGGTACCCAGGAGGAGGCCTATCAACGGGCCATCCGGGTCTTCGGAAGCCAGCGGGTGATGGGGATTCAGAAAGTTCTCGGCGGTTTCTGGCGGCTTCGGCCTGGCGTCCGGGACCGATTGATGGTCCTGGAGATGTTCCGAGACTTTGCGGCCGAGGGCATCTCACCCTTACGGGCCATCGCGACGCGGCTTCCGACGTTTCCACTACGAATCCGCCGAGTGCTGGCTCCGATCGCCGGGGCAGTCGCGGCTGGCTCTGGCTTAGGGGAAGCCCTGCGGTTTGCGGGGTTTCCGGACCGGGAGGCCCGGCTGGTCGAGATCGGCGAGCGGTCCGGCCAGTTGGTCGAGCTTCTTGAGCGGACCATCGAGCTGGTCCACGAGACGGAAACTCTTCGGCAGACGCTCCTCACGGTGGCCATGTATCCGGCTTTGGTGGTCCTTGTGATGGGCGGTGTCGGGTGGATCTACCGCCTATTCGTCTTGAAGAACATCCAGCAGGTGATGGTTGAGATGGGGGGTAACCTGCCGTGGATGTCCCAGGCCTTAGTCGTGGCGATGGGGTGGTTTCCGGTCGCCGTCGGCACGGCGGTAGGAATCGGGATCCTCTGGCGGCGGGCCCGGGCATGGCTGTTACGCCTACCGGGCCTCCGGTCCGTCGCCGAAATGATCGACGTGATGCGAACCCTCTGGGTCATCGAAGCCGGCCTGGCGGCCAGCGACTCCCTGGACCGGTCCTTCGAGTATGCGGCCCGTCTGTGTCTAACGGAGCGGATGACCCAAGCGGCCCGGGCCATGGCCCGGTGGGCGCGAGGCGAGGAATCGGGGCGTGTCCCGATGTACGAGCGTCTCTTGGACGTCGGCTATCCGATGGACATGGCCGTCATCATGTCGACGGGTTACGAGACGGGGCGTTTGGAGGAGACCGTCCGCCGCCTGGCCCAGCGGTACCAGGTCAAGATTCGGGAAATGGCCCGTCGGATCGCTCAAGTGGCCGAGTACGGCCTGATTCTGGTAATCGGCCTGCTGGTCGGCGGGTCGGTCGCCAGTATCTACTCGACCATCTATCGGACCATCACTCGCTTCGGGGGCTGATCTATGCTGACCATCGAAGTCCTCATCGAACCGTGGACGACCGACGTGATCTGGCAAGAAACCGTCAGCCGATGTGACGTCTGTGGGCACGACACCCATATTCGTCACCCGGACCTGGAGGCCGCGACCCGATGTCTCCTTTGCGCCGTACTGGCCCCCTACGGGCGGGTCTCTTACCAGGGCCTGCCGACCGCCGCCGGAGAACTCTTAGACGACCGCTACTATCTCCTGCTGGCCGAGGAAGCTCGGGACGGTCGGGACCCCCTCTCGGGACCGCCCTACCGGGCTGAATGGCGGGCCCTGGCCCGCCGGGCCGAGGGGAAGGTCGGATGGGCCCGCCGGGTCCTGGCCCGATGGCTCCGCCTGCCGGTCATTCCCACGCGAGTCTTGCGGCCCCGGCCCCTCCCGGAACGACTCCGGTCTCATTGGGACGCCCGCCGCGCCCTCCAGACGGGCCTGCTCCCGATCTTCACGTCCCTGGGGCCGCCCCATCGAGTCTTAGTCGGTCTCGCCGGCCTTCCCGAGGAAGCCGACCTGGAAGCCTTCATCGCCGCTTACGCCTCACGGGAACCTACGTTTCTACTGGAACTCCGCGTCCTGGACGGCGAGGTCTCGGAGGAACGTTTGATCGACCTCCTCTACTGGGGCTCCGAGGGTCGGGCCATCGTACCGGCCGAAATTCGGCCGGTCCGTCCGGCCGTCGAGGTCCTGCAGGGCGAGGAGCTCGACCTCCTCCGTCAGGCCGTCCGGACCGGCCGGGACACGGCGCGCGTATTAGTGCGGCTCGCCCTGGACCGTAACGCCAGCGACATCCACGTCGAGCCCCTGGGCGACGTCACCCGTGTGCGGCTCCGAGTCGGGGGCGTCCTCCAGACGGTCGCACGGCTCAACGCCGACGACTGGGAGGCCATCGCCCTGGCCGTTAAGTCGGTTGCCGGCATTCGGACCGAACGGGCCCTGACGGAGCAGAAGGGCGCCTTCACGGTCCGGGACGAGAAGACGGGCCGGACGACCGACTGCCGCGTGAGCATCATACCGGCTGCCGTCCCCGGGGCCCGGGGCGATGCCGGCGAGTTCGTCGAGATCCGCCTCTTGGAGAAGGATGTCGTCGACCGGCCGTTGAATCAGATCGGCCTTCTCGGGAAGGCGTATACCCTCCTGCAGGGAGCCGTCCAAGCCGGGGCCCGGGGGACCTGGGGGATGGTCATCCTCTCGGGGCCGACCGGCTCCGGCAAGACGACGACCCTCTACGTAGCCCTCCGCCAGCTCGACCTGGACCACCTCAACGTATGCGCCGTCGAAGACCCCATCGAATACCACCTATCCGGTATTAAACAGGTCAGCGTCCTCCCTACGTTCTCCTTTTCGGCCGCCATCCGGGCCTTCCTCCGGCAGGACCCCGACATCATCCTCGTCGGGGAGGTCCGGGACCGAGAAACGGCTCGGGCGGCCCTGGAAGCAGCCCTGACGGGCCATATGGTCCTGACGACCGTCCATGCCAACACGGCCTTTCAGGTCATCCGCCGACTGGTCGACCTCTTGGTCGACCCCATGGAAACCCGCCGGTCGGTCTTTCATACCGTGTTGGTCGCCCTCCGTCTGGTGTCGACTCAGCGGCTCCTCCGTCAGCCCTGCCCGAATTGTATCCGCCGTGTGAAACTTCCGCCGGTCGCTCAGAAGGACGGCTACGAATGGGGCTACGCCGGGGAGGGCTGTCCGACCTGCCGACACACGGGGTACGGCGACCGCGTGCCCGTCTTCGAGGTCGCCGCCTTCGACGAGGGCATTCAGGAGGACGCCCTTCGCTTAAGCCCGGATGGTATAGAGACGGAACTCCGGCGCCTTTGCGAGATGCAGGGGACCTACGTATCCATGTTGGACGACGCCCTCTGGAAGGTCAGCCGCCGGCTCCTGGACGCCCGCTGTCTGGAACTCATCGGCGGCCCCCTCTGGGCCATGAACCCCAGATAGTGCTCCATCCACGAAGCAAAGGCAAACAGCGAGTGGCGATAAGCCACGACCTATGAGCTATGAGCCGCCCAGGTCCCGCAAGACGACCCGAGCCGCATTGTGGCCAGCCGCCCCGATGACCCCGCCCCCGGGATGGGCCCCGGCCCCGCATAAGTACAGACCCGGCAGGGGCGTCCGGTATTGGGCCCAGCCCGCTACGGGCCGAAACACGAACATCTGGTCCGGCACCAGGTCCCCGTGGAAGATGTTCCCACCCGTCAGAGCGAATGTCTCCTCCAGGTCCTGAGGCGATAGGGCCTGACAGTGCAGGATGCGGGAAGAAAATCCCGGCGCATACTCGTCGATGACGGCGAGGACCCGCCGAACGAACTCGTCTTTCCAAGCCGACCAGCCGCCAGGCGGTTCGTAGGGGGCATACTGGACAAACAGGGAGACGACATGTCGACCGTCCGGAGCCAGCGTCTCGTCCAGGACTGACGGGATGCACATTTCGACCATCGGCCGCTCCGACGGCCGGCCCTGGACGAAGTCGGCAAAGGCCCGTTCCAGATAGTCCAACGACGGACAGAAATGGATCGTCGTTCGGTGATGAGGTCCGGGCCGGTCTCCGGGCAGGCATCGGAAGTTCGGCAGGCCATCGACGATCAGGTTGACCTTCATCGAAGCGGCGCTCATCCGGAGTCGCTCAATGCGGGCGACGAAATCGGCGGGTAAGACTTCGCGGGGGACAAGCCGCAGAAACGTCTGCTTGGGGTCCGCATTCGACAGGACGGCCCGGGCTTCGATCTCCGGCCCGTCGGCCAGGACGACCCCGGCGGCCCGGCCGTTCCGTACGAGGACCGTCTGGACCTCGGCGTTCGTCTGAATGACGGCCCCGTACCGACGGGCGACGGCGGCGATGGCCTCGCTGAGGGCCCCCATGCCGCCCCGCACGTAACCCCAGACGCCTCGCCGCCCCGTGATGCTTCCCATCACGTGATGGAACAGGACCAAGGCCGTCGTCGGTTGGGTCGGGCTAAGGGCCGTGCCGATGACGCCGTCCGTCGCCAACGTAACCTTCAGGGGCTCGCTCTCGAACCAGTCGCTCAGGACGTCCCAGGCGCTGGCCATCGGAAGCCGGCTCAGGAGGAGCCGTTCGACCGGCGGAAGCCGCAGGACTCGAGTCAAGAGCCCCCAATACACCGGCAGGTCCGAGAGGCGACCGTCCGGGAACCTCGGCGGGACGGTCGTCAGCAGGGGCTCGACGAAGCGACCCAGCCGGTCCATGGCCGCTTCATAACGCTCGAAGGCCTCGGCGTCCCGACGGGAGAACCGTCGGATCTGCTCGGCGTTGAGCGCCGGGTCGCTCCCCAGCAAGAGGTAGCCCCCGTCCGGTAAGGGCGTGAACGAGCTGGGGTCTCGGCGGAGGATCTCAAAGCCGTGACGAGACAATTCCAGGTCCCGGACGATCTTGGGATGCAGGAGACCACAAACATAGGCCGCCGTCGAGACCCGATAGTTTCCCCAAAGGGTCTCGGTCGTGCAAGCCCCACCGAGGACGGGCCGGCGCTCGAGGACACAAACCGATAAGCCCGCCCGGGCCAGATAAGCGGCCGCGACCAAACCGTTGTGGCCGGCCCCGATGACGATAGCATCATATCGTCGGGTCATCCGATCCCCTCCGGTGGCCCTTATTTTGGGTGAAGCCCGGTCCGTCGCAAGGGCATGATCGAACCCTCCGATGGATGCCGAACCACGTGCATGGATTCATTGTGTTGGCGGGGTGTTGACGGCTGGCTCGAAGTCGATCGACCGTGGAAGGTATCTCGTGAAGATAGCCGGTTGTAACGACGGTCCTACGCCCGGCTATATTCAGACAGGGGGCAAGGTCCCAGAAAAACAGTGGCTGACAGGCGATCAGCTCGGTTGGCGCGGCCCCTGGGGAACGACCTATCCGAGCAAACGGCGAACGGTACCCCACCTGCTGACCTGCCCATCTGCCGACTGCCGAACTGTTCCTGGGGACGACGCCGGCATGACGGCCGGTTCCATTTTTGGAACAGTTACGTAGTACCTGGGTGACTGTTTCAAAAGTGGTGGGGAAATGGCTGGAAAAACTCATCCCAGCTTGCCGCGGCCCTGATCGGGGCTCAAATCTCAAGGAAAACCGCTTCAATCCTGCATGCCCGCCCGATTCGCCCACCCAAAATGGAACAGTCACGTACCTGGGGGATAGTTGACGGTCTTCCCGGCTTGTCCTAACATAGGTAGCGGGACCCGTGGAATGGACTATTCCACGGGTCGGGGTGCCGAAGTGGTGGAACTGGAAGACACGCCGTCTTGAGGGGGCGGTGGGCGCAAGCCCGTGCGGGTTCGAGTCCCGCCTTCGGCACCATGGGGGCAAGCTTCGTGAAGGCGTGATGACAGGCCT
>JAUQPV010000081.1 GCA_030550225.1 Acidobacteriota bacterium
TCGCCGGATTCGCTTAAAGGGGTCCTGAGACAGGTCCCATCGGACTGTGGAAAAACCCCTGCAGAGGAGGTCTTCATCCCCTACCCACCAAAAATGAAACAGTCACCAGCCCCATGATCGGTTGCCCGATCCCAGCGGTTCAGGGTAAAATGAATCGCTTCCTTCCCAGACGAGCCGGACGGTATGAGCATCGGACCCTTGCTTCGGCAGGCCCGTCAGGTGCGGAATCTTTCCCAGCGAGAGGTGGCGGAGCGGCTCCGGATTCCGGTCGCTTATATCCAGGCCATGGAAGAAGAGCGTTGGGAGGACCTGCCGAGCGGCCACTACCGGCGGGCCTTTGTGCGGGTGTATGCCGATTGGCTGGGCGTTCCCCTGACGCCTGAACTGCTGGCGAACCTATCGGACCGTCCTGCCGAGACCCTGCGTCCCTTCACACACCGGCGACTCCCGGAACGGTCCTTCCTGCGATTCTGGTGGGCGGGTATCGCTATCCTCGTCGCTGCCCTATCTGGGATATGGTGGCATGTTCAGCGGCCGACCGAGAACACCAGTCCCGCCGGGGATGCCCGAACGACTCCCGTTGCTGAGCCGACCTCGGTAGCACCCCAATCACCCTCGGGGAATGCTGGCGTGGGGACCTCCCCGATGCCGATCCGGCTTCGCGTCGTGGCGGAAGAGAACTGCTGGCTGGAGGTCTATGCTGACGGTCGTCGGGTCTTCCTGGGAACCCTGCGGGCCGGCGAGTCCTACCGGGTCGAGGCGATGACCCAGGTTCGTCTGGCGACGGTCGGGAATGCGGGGGCTCTACGGGTCTTCTTCAACGACCAACCGCTCCCGCCCCTGGGCGGGCCCGGTGAGACTCGGCGTGACGTGATTTTCGACACGAGCCGACTCCCGTCTGGAGGCACCCCTTCCCCCCAATAGGAAATGATGTATAATGAATGAGCATTTCGGCGATTCGGCAGATGGGCAGGGAGGTAAGACGGCAAAGGGCAAAGCGCAAAGTGCAAAGTGCATAGGGCAACGGGACGTGACATCTCGGGACGCCAGCCGTCATGGCGGGATCACCCTTCGGAGCACCGCCGATGACGGTGACGGTAGGGACGACCCGAGGGGTTATTTAGGCCAAAGGCGCGGAACAGGCCCTTTGCCTTATGCTCTTGGCCCTTTGCGCTGAGGCGCGTGGGATGGCCGACAAGCATGTCGTCACCCGTCAGGTCTTAGGAGGTCAGGCACCGATCGCCATCCAGGAGTTCGCCGCCCGGGGCCTACTCCCTCTGCCTCGGGTCGAGTTCCTTGACGTCTGGGTGTACCTGGCCACCCACGGCGGCACCCCGGAGGTCCGAGACCTCGCCCGGCAATCCTTGGAACAGCTTTCGACCCAAGAGCTGGCGGAGCTGGCGACTCATCCGCATCTGGAGGACTCGACCTTCGAGTACTTGGTCCAGCGGTACGGTCGAGATTCGGCCGTCGCCGCTCGTCTGGCGCGGAATCCTGCGATTCCGGATGCGGCCCTCGTGCGTCTGGCGGAACAAGCCGGGGCCGACGTCTTGGAGCTCATCGTGGTCAATCAAGTTCGTCTTCTTCAGACACCAGACCTCTTGCCGGCCCTCCGTCGGAATCCAAACCTGACGCCGGTCCAGCAAAGACGTCTCCGGGAGTTTGAAGAAGAGTTTGTCCACAAGGAAGTCCGCTACGAGTTAAAGGTCCCTGCTCGGGAGGCCCCGCCGCCGATGCCGACCCCCGCACCGGTCGTCCCGGCTGGTCCGTCCGCCCCCTCGCCGACGCCGGCTGTCCCATCGGTCGTCTCGACGGGTTCGTCGGCGCCAGTCCCGACTCTGGAAGCCCCGGCCTCCGTCCTCACGGCGCCGATGCCGGTCCCGGCGGCCGAGGTCGCCGAGCCGGCGGAGATGCCGCCGGAAGTCCTGGCCGTCGAGGCCGAGACCCAGGGCGACCCTCAGCGGCTTTTGGACCGGATCAACCGGATGACGATTCCGGAGCGAATTATGCTGGCGCTCCTGGGCCATCGGGAGGCCCGGATGTTCTTGATCCGGGACCCGAACCGCATCGTCCAGGAGGCCGTCATGAAGAGTCCCCGACTTTCGGAGTCGGAGGCCGAGACCTATGCGGCCATGCGGCACCTGGAACCGGACATCTTACGCATCCTGGCCGACCGTCGGGAGTTTTACAAAAATCGGACATTCCTCTATCGGATCGTAACGAATCCGAAGACGCCCATCCCGGTCGCTACCCGTCTGATGGCCCAGCTCTCGGTCATGCAACTCCGGGACATCACCCGGAGCCGGGACGTCCCGATGGCCGTCCGGAACATGGCCAAAGAACGCTTGGCCCACATTCTGGGCCTGAATAAGGGGTGAGCCGTACGATGTTACGATGGCAATTCTACGGAGCCAGCGACGTCGGCCGAAAACGTTCCAAGAACGAAGACGCCTGGGGCTATGACGACGGCCTGGGCCTGTTCATCGTGGCCGACGGTATGGGCGGCCATGCGGCCGGAGAACAAGCCTCCCAAATCGCCGTCCAAGAGGTCCTGACGTTCATCCAGGCGGCCCAAGCGGACCCGGACGCCACGTGGCCAGGTTTCACGGCGGACACGGACGAGTGGAAGGAACACGTCCTCCGATGGGCCCTCCTGAAGGCCCACCAGCGGATTCTGGAGACGGCCGGCACGCACGCCGAATGGCAGGGCATGGCGACGACGGCCGTCGTCGTCCAGCTCGACCCCGAGGGACGGCGAGCCTTCATCGCCCACGTCGGCGATAGCCGGGCGTACCTCATCCGGCAGGGCAAAATCATCCAGCTCACGCAGGACCACTCGTGGGTGAATGAGCAGATCAAGGTCGGCATCATCACGGCCGAAGAGGCCCGGGTCCACCCGTTTCGGAATGTCGTCACCCGGGCCCTGGGCGGGCCGCAGGATCCCGTCGTGGACATCGATGAGGAGCCCTTAGAACCGGACGACATCATACTCCTTTGTACGGACGGTCTGAGCGGGGTCGTCAGCGACGAAGACATTCTGGCGACCGTGACTCGGTATGGGACGGACTTAGAGGGCGCCGCCCAGGCATTGATTCAACAGGCGAACGCCAACGGGGGACCGGACAATATCACGGTCGTCCTCGTCCGTATCGTGGCAGATGCGAATTAGGCGGTGAGGCGGTAGATAAGAGGTTGTTTCCTCGCCTTACTGCTAAATCGCCCTATTGCCCTACTGTCCGATTGCCTGATCCAGGTCGCCATGGCCGATAAGACGCAAGCGCCGATCCCGGAGCGTATCGGGAAATACGTCGTCAAGCGCCTGCTCGGAAAGGGCGGAATGGGCCGGGTCTATCATGCTTATGACCCCTTCATCGGCCGCGACGTCGCCCTGAAGGTCATGCTCCCAGACCTGGCCGAGGACCCGGTCTTGAAGGAACGATTCGTCCGAGAAGCCCAGTCCGCCGGTCGCCTCCGCCATCCCAACATCGTGACGATCTACGACCTGGGCGAAGACGACGGTGTTCCCTACATCGCCATGGAGTACTTGGAGGGCCGAGACCTGGACGAGATCATCCGGACCCGGGTCCCCCTGGCGGTCGACGAGAAGTTGGACATCATCCGCCAGGCCTGCGAAGCCCTTGGTTACGCCCACGCCCAGGGCGTCGTCCACCGGGACATCAAGCCGTCGAATATCCGGATCCTGGACAACCACGTCGTCAAGATCATGGACTTCGGGATCGCCAAGATGGGGGCGACCCACTTTACCCAGACGGGTATCATCATGGGGACCCCCCACTACATGGCCCCCGAACAGGTCCGTGGGGAGCGGGAGAAGATCGACGGCCGGACGGACATCTTCGCCTTGGGCGTCGTCCTCTACGAGTTCCTCGTCTACCGTCGGCCCTTTGAAGGCGAGCACTACACGACGGTCTTCTACAAGATCGCCCACGAGCCCCCGGCGCCTCTCCCCTCGGACGTCGACATCCCCTACCTCGAGGACATCCGGGCCGTCATCGAGAAGGCCCTGGCCAAGAATGTCGAGGAACGCTATCAGTCCGCCTACGACATGGGCCGCGACCTGCAAGCCATCATCCGGAAGTTCCGGGACGAGAAGACGACGATCGTGACCCAGAGCCGCCCAGCCGAGGAGCCTCGGACGGTCCTGGTCGCCCAGCCGCCGGTCCCGCCCTCGACGCCGCCCCGGCCTACGGAGCGTCCGACGGTCCAGGCCCCACCTCCGCCCCCGCCGGAGCCGCCGACCGTCCTGGCGCCCTCGAAACCTGAACCGGCGACGGTCTTGGCCTCGACCCCGCCCCGGCCGCCGGCCCCGACGCGAGCGACCGTCGCCGCCCCGCCGACACCCTCGACGCCGTCGGAGATCTCCATCGCCGTCGGCCCGCCCGTCGAGGAAAGACGGCGGCCCGTCGGACTTTGGATCGCCCTGATATCGGCTTTTTTAGTCTTGGGCGTGATGGCTGCCTACCTCACGTACCGGTTGTGGCCGAGTCCCGGACCTGAGAATACGACGGGTCCGACGCACTCCGATGTAAAGCCACCGGATCAGGAGATGGCCTCGAAAGAGGCGACGACGGGTCCTGCTGAAACGACAAAGACTCAGGAAGCCGGCAAGACCGGGCCTCTGCCCTCGGAAAACATGAAGACGACGAGTCCGACGGGCCAGGAGACGACATCCACGAAAGTGGAGTCCTCGCCCGGTACCGAGGGCAAGACGATTGCCCGGGATCAGACGGGTGAAGAGACCAAGACCCCGGTGGAGGTCCCAAAGGGGACCCTCTTCATCAATCTCCTGCCGTGGGCAGAAATTCTTCGTATCGAACGAGTTTCCGACGGCTTCCGAGTACCGATCCCGACGCCGGCTTACACGCCCCTGTGGGTCTCGGACGTGCCGGCTGGCCGCTACGTCGTCGAGTACCGTCATCCGGCGATGAGTGCCCCGGCGACCGTCGAGGTCGATGTCCTCGGCCAGCAAGTCAACCGCCTGGTCCAGCGAATTTTCCGCGGAGGCCTGCCGCCAGAATTCCAGGGTATCTTGGAGCCGTGATGCAAGACATGGGATACGTCACGTACCTGCGAGTGTTCGTCTTGGTGGGGGTGATGACCGTTGGGGCTCTTTCGACCGCCGATGCCGACCAGGAATGGTACTATTACTATGAGTTGGGTCTTCAACGCCTCCGGGATGGGAACGCCCAGGCGGCCGTCGAGAACCTCTTGCAGGCCATCGAGAAGGGCCCCGAGCCCGGCCCCCGCCGGCGGACGTACGGGACCTTCTTCAAGGACTTCTACCCCTACCTCCACCTGGCGAAGGCCTATCTGATCCTCAAACAGTGTCCGGAGGCCGTTCAGGCCATCGCGATGTCCGTCCAAAAGGAGCGGATCAATCCCGGAAATCCCCTGTATGGAGAATTCACGAGTGTCCGAGAGCAGGCCCGGGCGCTTTGTGAGCGCCCCACGGGGCCTATCGAGCCGCCGCCCGGCAAGGCCTTGCCGCCCCCCGACTCCAAGACGGACGTCCCGCCTGTAGGTCCATCACCTGTCCCCCGGGCCATCGTCTTGCAGGCCCTGGAATTCTATGTCAACGGGCGGTACGACCGGGCGTTTCAGGTCCTGAAAGACGCCGAGGCCCAGTACAAATTAGACGAGCGGGCTTACTTCATCATGGGTTGTAGTCTGGCGGCCCGCTACTACGCCGAGGGGGAGAAAACCCCAGCCCTCCTACAACGGGCGCGGGACTTGTTCCGGCAGGCCCGGCCTCTGCCGGAGCGATTCCAACAGCGGATGGCCTATCTGGTGTCCCCCAAAATCCTGGCCGTCTATCAGTCCCCCTGACTCTCTCCATATGAGCGAATGGCGAACGGCGAACAGTGTCCCCCCTTTCTATCTGCCCACCGGCCGGCCTTCCTACCCCTATCTCAGCACGATCGCCCACCCGTGGGCCCGGGTCCAACGGTCGGTCAGCCACGATGCCGAGACCCGGCGGGCCGGCGTGCGGCCGTCGTGGATGAAGAAGGCCCGGGCCGGCCCGTTGTCATCTGTTTCGACTCCAACGACGACGACGTAGTGGAACCGCCGGTAGGGGCCCCGAGACAGATTGAGCAGGAGTAGGACCGGCTGCCCGGACCGGACAGCCTCGATCAGGGCCGCCGGCGTGCCCGGCAGCACCCGGTAGGTGACACCGTGGTCCCGCAGGAATCCCTCGACTTCCAGAGGCATGAGGCCCTGGGAGGCTTCGACCGTCTCTAAGGCGGTCCGAGCCGATTCTACGCCGTGGTATGTCAGGAGGATTCGAAGGGACGTGATCCCGCAGTCCCGGTCCTGCTGTTGAGCATAAAAGGGCACGTCCAAGACCTGGCGATGGGCCGCCGTCGGCCCACAGCCTCCAAGGCTCAGGGAGACGATGCTAAGGTTCCAGGCCATCCACAGAAGACAACGTCCTTTCATCCCGTCTGCAAACTAAAAACGGTCTTGAGCAGATGGTAGATAAGTCCGATGGCCTTCACCCTACCCTCTCTCATGGGGAGAGGGTTTTTGAGATGGCTTGTAACCGGTCGGAAGGCCCCACTGTTGAAGCCGCTGACGGGCTTTTTCGACGATGTCGATCGGCATCTCTAAAGGCGCCGGATAGAAGACCTTCCAGGTGGCGTCCACGCCGATGGGCGTCGAGTAGATAGGCCGAAGGCCGGACCACTCGGTTTGGGGAC
Organism: Acidobacteriota bacterium; assembly: GCA_030550225.1. Taxonomy (GTDB): domain Bacteria; phylum Acidobacteriota; class HRBIN11; order HRBIN11; family HRBIN11; genus HRBIN11. Next base: position 6,720 of record JAUQPV010000081.1, read on the forward strand.
ACAGCCAGTCTCGGGCCGGGTCAAAACGGGTGAAAATTCCCCATATCAGGAGCGTCGCGTCGTCCAAGGGGACGTCCGGGCTGACGACCCATACCCACAGGAAGGGGCGCACCTTTGGGTGAGCCAAAACCTCAGTCAGGAGTCGCCGGACGTCGATAAGGCCGTGAACTTGCAGGATAAGATGACCGCCTGGCCATACCCGGGTCGCCCGGACGCCCCAGGGGAGTTCCGACGGCGGGACGGGATCGGTCGGCCAGGGTCGGGCCCGAATGACCCGGTCCGTGGCGTTCAGGATGACCTTACTGCCGACGTGGAGGGTCGGCGTCGTGAAGTCCAGTGTGTCGGCCGGGGCCGTCGGCAGGACCGTGAGGTGACGAGCCGGGTCGAAGCGGTCCCAAAGGGCCGCCAGGACGGCCGACCAGTCTGCCGGGTCGACGTCCGGCGGGACGAGGATCAGACATTTGGTTAGGGAAAGCTGGCCCTGGCCGAGGAGGCCGAGGCCGACCCGCATGGCCTCCGTCGGGTGCCGTTCTTCGACCGAAGCGACCAAGAGGTGATGGAACCCCGTCTCGGGATAGGCCCACAGTCGTCGCACAGACGGAAAGAGGACCCGGATGAGGGGGCCGACCATCTCGCCGGCGGCGACGCCCATGTACCAGTCCTCTTGAGGCGGCTTGCCGACGACGGTCGAGGGATACACGGGCCGTTCCCGGCGCGTGACGACCTGGACGTGAAAGACCGGAAAGGGCCGAGCCCCCGAATAATGGCCGAAGTGGTCTCCAAAGGGTCCCTCCAGGCGACGCTCCTGGGGCGGGACGACCCCCTCTAAGACGAATTCGGCCCGGGCGGGGACCTTCATCCGAAGCGTCCGGGCCCGTACGAGGGGCACGGGTCGGCCCCGAATCCAGCCAGACCACAGGACTTCGTCCATTTCTTCGGGAAGCGGCAGGACGGCGCACAACATCGTCACCGGGTCACAGCCCAGGACGACAGCGACCTCCAGGGGTTCGCCCCGCCGTTCGGCCTCGTAATAATGCGCTCGGCCGCCTTTCATGCTCTGCCAGTGCATGCCGGTCGTCTTTTCGTCGTACACGTGGAGCCGGTAGATGCCGACGTTCCGCGTGCGCAGGACCGGGTGATGAGTCACGACGAGGCCCATCGTGATGAAGGGACCCCCGTCATAGGGCCAGCACGTAATCACAGGGAGGTCCCGCAAGTTCGGCGCCTCCACGACGGCCTGCACGGGCGCCCGCCGGACCGTCTGGGGGAAGCCCCGCCACAGCCGAAGGCCGAGCCGGAAGAGTTCCCCCAAGGTCCGAAAGTGAGGTGGCCGCCGCACGAGGTCCAGCCATTGCAGGAACTCCTCAGCGATGGCCGCCGGCTCTCGACCGAGGGCCCACACGATGCGCTCCATGCTCCCGAAGAGGTTGATAACTAAAGGGAAACGGGAGCCACGCACATTCTCAAAGAGGAGGGCCGGTCCCTCTCGACGGACGACCTCCTGCGCGATGGCGGAGACCTCTAAATAGGGGTCGACGGGGTCCCGGATCCGGGCCAAATGACCCCGCTGTTCCAAAAACCTTACGAAGGCCTCCAGGTCCGCAAAGGGCCACCCAGGGATGCCCCTACCCGACTTCATTCGGCTTAGCCTCTCGAAAGGAGATGCGGGATAAGATTGCGGATTGCAGATTGCGAATTGCGGATTGGAAAGAAGGAGTGAGAAGGCGGCAGATAGGCCCCCTTTCACAAGTACCTGATCCAGCGTGATAAGCGTCAGGACCTATCCGAAACTGCCTGACCCCCCGAATCCCCCAGTCCGCAATTCAAAATTCGCAATCCGAAATTCGCACGCAATCCTTTCGTAATTTTATCGATTATCCCAGGCAGTCCGCCACATATTCGGCAAAGGCCATCGAGGCCGTGAAGGCCGGTGAGACGGCATTCAGGACGTGAACGGCCGTCTCGTCTCGGAGGACTAAAAAGTCCATGACGAGCCGACCCGTCGGCCGATGAACGAGCTGAGCCCGGATGCCGACCCGCTCGGCCCGGACCAAGTCTCCGGCTTGGATAGCCGGCACGAGGTCCCGCACCGCCCGAAGAAATCCGCCCGGCCAGTGCCGGCGGCCTTCCCGAAGGGCGAACTGCCGAAACGTCGGATTCAAAACGGCTAATCTTAGCACCGTATAGAGGATTTTCAACGACTCGGGCGTCAGGCCCGTCCAACCCCCGTAGTGAGCCCGCCCCAGGGCTGGTCCGGCCGTGGGACCGACGTGGACGACGTCATCCACGCCCCGCGTTAGGTGCACCCCTAAGTAAGGAAATCCCAAATCCGGCACGGGGAAAATGTTGCCCCGGACCAGGTAACTCCGGCTCGGCCGGAGCTGTCGGTATGCGCCCCTCAACGGCAAGATGGTATATTCCCGACCGACCCCAAAGGCATGGGCGACCCGATCGGCGTACGCGCCGGCGGCGTTGACCAGCCACCCGTAGGAGATGATCCCCGCCGAGGTCCGGACCTGTCGAGGTCCCACTGGCCCCAGGCCGGCCGTGCCGTATCGGATCTCGACGTGACCCGAGCGGGTCAGTT
>JAUQPV010000082.1 GCA_030550225.1 Acidobacteriota bacterium
GGGGCGGGTGGGACTCGAGTGTCCCTCGTGCGGGCTTTCGATGGACCGCCAGGTCCTGGCGGCCTGGAACATCGCCAAGCGGGCCCAAATCCTCCCCGGGGGGCTGGGCCGGGCCGAGGAGGGCCGTGCCCTCAGTCCCCCCGGTGGAGGCAGGGGGTCATGGGCGCTCCCGGTCGCCCCCTTCCTGTCCCAGGGGCGTTCGCCTCGGAGACACAGGGGGAAGCGCAGGCAACTGCGTAAGTCCTAAGAGAGAACCGAACACCCAAGACCTAACACCGAACTCCTTTTCTTCGGGACCCGGGAACTATCTTCACGCCGTGAGGTGGGCCATGAAGAAAATCCTCATCCAGTTGGACACGGACAAGCATCCGAGCACCTTCGACCGCATCGTTGCTTACGATGCTGGGGCCGATGAGGTGCTGAGCTACGGCGGTGTTACGCCAGCCGACGTGCGGGGCCTCGTCCTGAGCGCCGTCTTTACTCGGGGTGTGCCGGACCTGAAGACTATCGCTGTCTGGGTCGGAGGCTTCAACGTCGTCCTGGGCGAGCAGATCTTGGCCGAGGTCCAGCGGTCCTTCTTTGGGCCCTTTCGGGTGTCCGTCATGCTGGACTCGAACGGATGCAACACGACGGCGGCGACGGCCATCGCCAAGCTGGTCAAGGCGTATGACCTCAAAGGCAAGAAGGCTGTCGTCATCGGCCTGGGCCCCGTCGGTCTGCGGTCGGCCATGCTCCTCCAGCAGGAAGGTTGTTCGGTCACGGTCACGTCCATCCCGCCGGACCTCCTGGGCGCTCGATACAATCCGGAGATCGCTCGCCAGAGTCTGGAGATGGCCCGCCAGACCTCAAGCCTCACGATCGAGGACATCGCCGACCGGGCGGCCCTCGAGCGCTGTCTGGAAGGGGCCGAGATCGCCGTGGCCGCCGGACCGGCTGGGATCCAGCTCCTGCGCTACGACTTCTGGTCGAAGCATCCGACGCTTCGGTGGCTGGTCGACTTTAATCTGACCGAGCCCCTGGGCATCGAGGGCATCAAGCCGTCCGACGACTTGACCGAACGGGACGGCAAAATCGTCCTGGGTCCGCTGGCGATCGGAGGCCCCAAGATGAAGGTTCATAAGGCGTGCGTCGCGAAGCTCTTCGAACGTAACGACCTCGTCTTGAACATCGAGGGGGTCTACGCCGTCGCCCGAGAAACGGTGTAAGGAATCGGTGAGGTCCGACACCCAGCCCCGAGGGCCCATGCGTGTCCTCGGCATCGACCCGGGTACGGTTTCCTTTGACGTGTGCGGCCTGGAGGACGGCCAGGTCTTCCTGGACTTGCAGGTCGCCTCGCCGGACCTGGCTGAAGACGCCTCGCCCCTCGTCGAGGCTCTGACGGCGTGCGGTCCGGTCGACTTGATCGTGGGTCCGTCCGGTTACGGCTTGCCCCTTGTGCGCGGTGACCAAGTCGGGGAACGGGAATTGGCTCTGATGGTCCTTGTTCGGGCCGACGACCCGACGGCGGGACAGGGCGGGATCTTAGGCCTCCGCCGCATCATGCAGGCCCTGATCGCTACAGGCCGTCCGGTCGTGTTCGTGCCGGGGGTTATCCACCTGCCGACGGTCCCGGCCTACCGGAAGGCCAACCGCATCGACATGGGGACGGCCGATAAGGTCTGCAGTGCGGCCCTGGGGATTTACGACCAAGCTCGACGGTACGGCATCCCGTATGCGGAGACGTCCTTCATCCTGCTGGAGCTGGGCGGGGCTTTCACGGCGGCCTTGGCCGTCGAGAGAGGCCGAATTGTAGACGGTCTCGGCGGTGCTTCGGGGTCCCTCGGCCTACGAGGTAGCGGAGCGATGGACGGAGAGGTCGCCTATCTGATCGGCGGAGCCCTCTCGAAGGGGACGGTCTTCAGCGGTGGGGCGATAGACATCGCGGGGGCCGATCTGGCTACGGACGTCGAGACATGGCCGGACGACCCCCGTTACCGACCGGCCTGGCTGGCGTGGGTCGAAGGCGCCGTCAAGGCCGTCCGGGCCCTGACGGCCGTCCTGCCTCGGCCTCGGGAGATCTTGCTATCGGGCCGGATGAGTGCCTTGGGACGGGTCATCGCCGAGATGACCGACCGTCTTTCCGATATTGCCCCCGTCCGGCGGATGGGCGGCTTGGCCTGGCCTGACGGGACGCCGGTCCGGGCGAAAGAGGCGGCCCAAGGGGCGGCGCTCCTGGCCGACGGCCTCGCCGGGGGCACCTTAGCCCCCCTGGTCGAGGTCATGGAGCTCCGCCGGGCCTCGGGCACGGTCTTAGACTATCTGTACCTCCGGGGGGCCGAGACGATTCGCCTCCGATAGGTAGGGCCGTCCCATGGCGATTCTCCTTGTCGGTTACACCGTCCGGCTCCTTGCCGAGCTGGCCGTCCGGGCCGGCTATGACGTATTCGCCCTGGACTACTTCGGCGATGCTGACCTGCGGGCCTTATGCCCGGGCCTGTCGCTCCGGCACGACTTCGACGGCCAACCTTACGACCCGAAAGTCCTGGTCCGCATCGCTACCACGCTGAGTCACCCGGCCGTCGTGTACGGGGCCAGCTTTGAAAACCATCCTGCGTTGGTCGGCCGTCTGGCCCAGGGGCGGCGGCTCCTGGGAAACTCGCCGGCGACCCTCCGGGAAGTGCGGAACCCATTCCGTCTCGGCGACGTCCTACGTTCGGCGGGCCGGGCCTTTCCCGAGACGCTCCCTGCGGACCCAGGGCATCGGCCAGACTCGGAGCGCCGATGGCTCCTGAAGCCCTTGCGGAGCGGTGGCGGCCATGCCGTTCGGGTCTGGTCGGGTGGGGCCGTTCCATCCGGGAGTATCCTGCAGGAATACCGTCCCGGCATGGTCGGTTCGGCCGTCTTCGTCGCCGACGGTCGCCGAGCCGTCTTGCTTGGCGTGACTGAACAACTCGTCGGCCGACGAGCCTTCGGCGCTCGGGACTTCCGGTACTGCGGGAACCTCGTCCCGCCGCGCTTGGCATCCGACGAGCTGCGGGCCCTCATCGATGAGGCTCGGGCCGTCGCCGCCGTCCTGACCGAAGCTTTTGGGCTTCGGGGCGTAAACGGCGTAGACTTCGTTTGGTCGGCGGGCCGGCTCTGGACGATCGAGGTCAATCCCCGGCCGCCGGCTTCTCTGGAGCCCCTGGAGATGGTTTACGGGTATCGGGCTTTCGACCTCCACGTGCGGGCCTTCGACGGGGACCTACCGGAATTTGACCTCGGGCAGGCCGAGCGGCGGGTTTCGGCGGCGGGCAAGGCGGTCCTCTATGCGACAAAAGACGTGACGGTCGGTGATACGGGGGACTGGCCTGGGCAAGGCATTCGGGACGTGCCCCATCCGGGCGAGTTCATCCCGCGAGACCGGCCGATTTGTACCCTGCGGGCGGTTGGCCCGACGCCGGCGGCGTGCTTGAACCGACTCCGGCGGCGGGCCCGCTGGATTTACTCCCGACTGGGGTGCTCTTCATTCGGAGGGCGATGGAAGGGGCCAAGGGCATAGGGCAAAGAGCCCGTATCTTATGCTCTGTGCGCTTTGCTCTTTACCGGAAGGGGCGTCGCAAAAGGTGAGGATGGGTCGACCGGGTCTGACTTGACTTGGAGGGGACTTGGAGTATAATTAGGCTCGACTTGCCCTCTAAAACGAGGAGGATGGGTAGATGACAGGCCATCCGTGGACGACGGGGTCGGTCGTTCGGCCGTCGGGGGCCGGTCGCGTGGACCGGATGGGTGTCGTCCTGCAACCCGTCCTCTCCCTGCTGTGCCTGTCTCTGCCGCTGATCTCCCCCTGGGGGTAGGGGGAGAGCCGCACTCAATCATCACCACACCACATTTCGTCAGGGTCCTTCGTTTCCAATCCTCAGGGGTCGAGCTGTGTAGGGGCCCTCTACGCGTCAGGCATAGAGCCTCAGGCGCACAGGCCCGCATGTTTCTTGCTACCTGACGTCGGGTCCCGCCCGGCCTGACCTGGGGCATTTGCGGAAAGCCCTGGGCCGTCGTGGTGCCGGGACGGCGTGACGAAGTGGACCTCAGCCGTTCGACCTCAGCAACCGTTTCTTCCCTAACATAGCCGTTCGGTTCGTGAGAACACGTATGGATTCAGCCTTTCCGACCCTTCGAAAAATCGGTGCTCGGTGCTGGGTGCTGGGTGTTAGGTGTTGGGTGTTAGGTGCTGGGTGTTGGGCGTTGGGTTCTTGAAAAAAGGGACCTAACACCCAACACCCATTCTGTCTGAAACATCGTGCTTTCCGGGCGATGGAAAAGGTCGTCCCGACGCCATTCTCACGAACCGAACGGCTCTGATAGGGGTCTCGGCACCTGAGACCTGGGACCCAGGACTTGACATGGGAGGCATTAGATGAAAGACGCTCCGAATCGCCGTTATCGAAGCGATGCCGTGAAGCGGGGCCCTCAATGGGCGCCCCACCGAGCCATGTATCGGGCGATGGGCCTGACCGATGCGGACCTCGAACGGCCCTTCGTGGCCGTCGCCACGTCTTGGAACGAGGCGACGCCCTGTAACGTACACCTGGACCGTCTTGCCCGGGCCGCCCAGGTAGGTGTCCGAGCCGCCGGTGGGACGCCCCGAGTGTTTGGGACGATTGCTGTCTCGGACGCTATCGCCATGGGCCACGAGGGGATGAAGGCCTCTTTGGTCAGTCGGGAAGTCATCGCCGACAGCGTGGAGCTGATGGTCCATGCGCATCAGTACGATGCCCTGGTCGGGATCGCGGGTTGTGACAAGAGCCTGCCTGGGATGGTCATGGCCATGGCCCGGTTGAACGTCCCGTCAGTCTTTGTATACGGCGGTACGATTCTCCCCGGTCGTTTCCGGGACCGGGACGTGACGATCCAGGACGTCTTTGAAGCCGTCGGGTCGTACGCCGCCGGCCGACTCAGTGAGACCGACCTTTATGAGCTGGAGTGCGCCGCCTGTCCGACAGAGGGATCGTGCGCCGGCATGTACACGGCCAACACGATGGCCGTCCTCATAGAGGCCCTGGGCCTGGCCCTGCCGGGAAGTGCCACCCCTCCGGCGCCGGACCCCCGGCGGGACGACGTGGCGCGCCGGAGCGGCGAGGCCGTCCTGCGTCTACTCGAGATGGACCTCCGGCCTCGGGACATCCTGACCCGGGCGGCTTTTTTGAACGCCATCACGGTCGATGCGGCCATCGGAGGGTCGACCAACGCGGTCCTCCACCTGTTAGCCATCGCCCAAGAGGCCGGCGTCGAGCTGTCCTTAGAGGACTTTGACCGCATCAGTCGGTGCACGCCCCACATCGCTGACCTCCGGCCCGGCGGCCGATACGTCATGGCCGACCTGGACCGGGTCGGCGGGGTCCCCCGCCTGATGAAGGTCTTGCTGGATGCGGGACTTCTCGACGGGGATTGCCTGACGGTCACGGGCCGGACCGTGCGAGAGAACCTGGCCGAGTTCGTCTTTGATGACCGACCCCAGGGCGTGATCCGGCCCGTTGAGGACCCCATCGCCCCGACAGGGACGGTCTGCGTCCTGTGGGGGAACCTGGCGCCGGAGGGGGCCGTCGTCAAGCGGGCCGGCGTCCGGCGGTTGGTCCACACAGGCCCGGCCCGGGTCTTCGACTCAGAAGAAGCGGCCTTTCAGGCCATTTCCCGGCGGGAGATTCGGCCCGGCGACGTCGTCGTCATCCGCTACGAAGGCCCCAAAGGAGGGCCCGGCATGCGGGAGATGCTGGCCGTGACGGCGGCTCTGGTCGGCCAGGGCCTGGGCGAGCAAGTCGCCCTCATCACGGACGGACGCTTTTCGGGTGCGACCCATGGCCTCATGGTGGGTCACGTATCGCCGGAAGCCGCCGTCGGTGGGCCCATCGCCCTCCTCCGGGACGGCGATGAGGTCACCATCGACGTGCCGAATCGGCGCCTGGAGGTGAAGCTGTCGTCTGACGAGATGGCGACCCGTCGAGCGGCTTGGGCCCCGCCTCCGCCTCGATATACGCAGGGCGCCTTGGCCAAGTATGCCCGGCTGGTATCCTCGGCGGCCTTGGGAGCCGTGTGCCGCTAACCCTTTCAGACCGTAGGGCATGGGCCTCGCCCCATGCCGACTGGAGGAAAGCGATGCAGATGACCGGTGCCGAGATGATCTTGGAGTGCCTCATCCGGGAAGGCGTGGAGGTCGTCTTCGGCCTGCCGGGCGGGGCAAACCTGCCCCTGTACGATACACTTCCCCGCTACTTCCCCCGGGTCCGGCACTACCTGGTCCGGCACGAACAAGCGGCGGCCTTGGCGGCCGATGCCTATGCCCGAGTGACGGGCCGGGTCGGCGTGTGTTTTGCCACCTCGGGGCCTGGGGCCACGAACCTGGTGACGGGCATCGCCAACGCCTGGATGGATTCGGTCCCCGTCGTCGCCATCACGGGATCGGTCGTCCGGGGCCTCATCGGGCGGGACGGCTTCCAGGAGGCCGACATCACGGGCATCACGATCCCTATCACCAAGCACAACTACCTCGTGCGGGACGTCCGGGCCATCCCGAGGACCCTCCGGGAGGCCTTCTTCATCGCCCGGACGGGCCGGCCCGGCCCCGTCCTCGTCGACATCCCGAGAGACGTCCAGCAGGAACGGGCCGAGTTCGAATGGCCCGAGGACGTCCGCCCGCGGGGATACCGTCCGCCCGTCGAACCGGACCCCCGGGCGGTCGAGCAAGCCGCCCGGCTCATCACCGAGTCGGAGCGTCCCCTGATCCTGGCCGGCCACGGCGTCATCATCGCTCAAGCGTACGACGAGCTTCGGGAGCTGGCCGAGCGGGCCAACGTCCCGGTCATCACGACCCTCCTGGGGATCAGCAGTTTCCCACCCGACCATCCCTTGTATCTCGGGATGCCGGGTATGCATGGAATGCACTGGAACAACTTGGCCATCTCGGAGGCCGACCTCCTCATCGCCGTCGGGATGCGGTTCGACGACCGGGTGACGGGCCGGCTGAAAGACTTCGCCCCCCGGGCCCGGGTCATCCACATCGAGGTCGACCCGGCGGAGGTCGGCAAGAACGTGCGGCCGACGGTGACCCTGTTGGGCGACGCCCGCGTGTGTCTTCGGCATCTCAACGGCGAAGTTCGCTACAGGGAACGGCCCGAGTGGTTTGCCCGTCTGGAGGCCCTCAAGCGGGAGCACCCATCGCTGGTCTACCCCGACGACCCGGAGGCGGTCCGGCCCCAGTACGTCATCCAGAAGATTTACGAGATGACCGACGGGGACGCCTACTTCGTGACCGGCGTCGGCCAGCACCAGATGTGGGCCGCTCAGTTCTTCCGGGGTCGTCACCCCAACTCGTTCATCACGTCGGGGGGCCTCGGGACGATGGGCTACGAGGTCCCGGGCGCCATCGGCGTCCAGGTCGCCCGACCCGGGGACCTCGTGTGGGCCATCTGTGGGGACGGGGGCTTTCAGATGACCTGTCAGGAACTGGCGACAGTGGCCGAAAACAGTTTGCCCATTAAGTTCGCCATCATCGACAACGGTCATCACGGGATGGTTCGCCAGTGGCAACAGCTCTTCTACCGGGGGAACCTGGTCGCCAGCCGGCTTCGAAATCCGGACTTCGTCCGGCTGGCCGAGGCTTACGGCATCCTGGGCCTCCGGGCTGTCCGGCGGGAAGACGTCCCGGCGGTCATCGACCGGGCCTTGCGTCATTCGGGGCCGGTCCTCATCGACTTCCGGGTCAAGCAGGACGAGAACTGCTACCCGATGGTGCCGCCGGGAGCGTCGCTCCAGGAGACCATCGGCCTGCCGGAAGAGTACAAGGCCCTGACCCAAAAGCCATCTGCCGTGGAGGTCGAGTCATGAGGGACGGGCATCACCGTCGCCGCCGTACCGTCATCGCCCAGTTGGAGGACCGACCCGGGGCGTTGAATCGCATCGTCTCCCGGTGTCGTCAGCGGGGCTTTGACATCGAGAGCCTGGTCCTCGGCCGTTCGGAGACGCCAGGTCTTCTCCGGATGACCCTGGTCGTCGACGGTAGTGTCGACGCCGAACAGGTCGTCCGCCAGCTCGGCAAGCTGGTCGACGTCCTGGACATCCGGGATGTCTCGGACGAGGACACCCTGGTTCGAGAGATGGCGCTCATCAAGGTCCGGTGGGATGCGGACCGCCGGACCCACATCACCGAGGTCGTCCGGGCCTTTCGAGCCCGCATCGTCGACGTGGCCCCGGCCTCCGTCATCGTCGAGGTCACGGGCGACGAGGGCAAGGTCGATGCCCTGGTCCGGCTCCTGCAGGACTACGGCATCCTTGAGATGGTCCGGACGGGTCGAGTCGCCATGGTCCGGGGTCCGGTGCCCTCGCATCCGCCCCTTGAACAAATGGAGGAGACCTACGAGTACTGTCCAGTGCCTCAACCCCGATAAAGTTCTGTTTCGTCGGAAGCAGGCGGGGACGCCCACAGACGGGACGTCTGCGGTCCGGCAGACGGGACGTCTGCGCTCCGGCAGACGGGGACGTCTGCGCTCCGATAGAAACGGGATGCCAGGAGGAGACGATGGCTAAAGTTTACTATGACGCCGACGCTGACCTGAACTTGCTTCGGGATAAGAAGGTCGCCGTCATCGGCTTTGGCTCCCAGGGTCACGCCCACGCCCTCAACCTGAAGGACTCGGGCGTCGACGTGATGGTCGGGCTCTACCCCGGCTCACCCTCGTGGTCCCGGGCTCAGGCCGCCGGTCTGCGGGTCGTCTCGGTCGCCGAGGCCGTCCAGCGGGCTGACATCGTCATGCTGTTGGTCCCGGACCCGGTCCAACCCCAGGTCTATCGGGAGAGCATCGGGCCTCACCTTCGGCCGGGTCAGCTCCTGATGTTCGCCCATGGGTTCAACATCCACTTTCGTCAGATCGTGCCCCCGCCGGAGGTGGACGTAACGATGGTCGCCCCGAAGGCCCCGGGCCATCGGATGCGGGAGCTCTTCACGCAAGGTATCGGCGTGCCGGCCCTCCTGGCCGTCCATCAGGACGCCACCGAGCGGGCCAAGCCCCTGACCCTGGCTTATGCCAAGGGCGTCGGCTGTACGCGGGCCGGCGTCATCGAGACGACCTTTGCCGAGGAGACGGAGACGGACCTCTTTGGCGAGCAGGCCGTCCTATGTGGGGGCGTGACGGCCCTTATCCAGGCGGCCTTCGAGACTCTCATCGAGGCGGGCTACCAACCGGAGATCGCCTACTTCGAGTGTCTCCACGAGCTGAAGCTCATCGTGGACCTCATGTACGAGGGCGGGATGTCCTACATGCGGTATTCGGTCTCCGACACGGCC
>JAUQPV010000083.1 GCA_030550225.1 Acidobacteriota bacterium
TTTGGGTGTCCGAGAGGACTCGGGTAACCATGGCCTTTTCCCTCCTTGGGATAGGGATGGATGCAGTATACAATAGCAGAGACAGGGGGGTGTCCGAACTCATTTCTGAAGGTCAGCCGTATTGCCTTTTCTCAGACACCCCCTCATAATATAGAAGGGGTTGTTTGGCTCCACAGGCTTTCCTCGTTTCATGAGGGATAGGTTATGCTACGGATTCGCCTCATGCGGATGGGCCGTCGCAACCGGCCGTTCTATCGGATCGTCGTCATGGAAGCCCGGCGGCCTCGCGAGACTCGGTACCACGAGGCCATCGGTTACTACGACCCGATTCCGACGCCGTCCGTCGTTCAACTGGACTTGGCACGCTATGAGTACTGGCTCCAACGGGGGGCTCAGCCGACCGACACGGTGAAGAACTTGGCCCGAGTGGCCCGTCGAATGCAGACTTCGGCGACCGGGTAGATCATTTGGTCGTCCCTGGAATCTGCTGTCATCCTTGCTCGTTAAGGAGGACCCCCATGAACCCGAAAGACCTCTTGGAAGCGATCGCGAAGTCCCTCGTGGACCGTCAGGACCAAGTCGAGGTAAAGGTCATCGAGGGCGAACAGACGACTGTGTTGGAGCTTCGAGTGGCCCCGGAAGACCTGGGGAAGATCATCGGCAAGCAAGGTCGGACCGCCCGTGCGATTCGGACGATCCTGGGCGCGGCGGGGATGAAGGTCCGAAAGCGTCTCGTCCTGGAAATCTTGGAACCCCATCCGTCGTAAGGGATGCCGGCGGAGCCTGTTCCCCCTGAACGGGCATGGGTCCGGATCGGCCAAGTCCGGCGGCCCCACGGCCGGCGGGGGGCACTCCTGGTGGACCTGGACGAGCCGGGGCGGCTTCGTCACCCGTGGACCCGGTTTTCCGCGATAGGGCCGGCCGGGGAAGTTCAAACATTTCATGTCCGGCGGGTCCGACCCCACGGCCGCGGGGTCCTGGTCGAGGTCGAGGAGATCGAGAGCTGGGAGGCGGCGGCCGCCCTGCGGGGGGCGGTTCTCTACGTGACGCCCGAAGAGCGGGTCCCCCTGGAGGCAGATGAGTATTACAACGAGGACCTTCTCGGCTGTACGGTCGTCGACGTACGTCTGGGCCCCATCGGGACGGTCGTCGATGTCTACGACCTGGGCTATCAGCACTTGTTAGCCCTGCGGGGCCGCACGAGACGCATGATCCTGGTCCCTTTCCGGAAGGTCTTCGTGACGGCCGTCGACGTGGCGGCCAAGGTCATCCAAGTCGACTTACCGCAGGGGTGGCTGGAGCTCTACGAGGGCTCGTGAGGCAAGGCGCCGGGTCCGGGGCGTTGCCTTTGCGCGGGGCAGGCGCCATGCAATTCGACGTCATCACCCTTTTTCCGACCTTCTTTGAGACGGCCCTTCAAGTCGGTCTAATCGGGAAAGCCGTCGAAGCGGGCCTACTCCGATTTCGGGTTCACGACCTGCGGCAGTTTGGGATCGGACCCCACCGACAGGTCGACGACGTCGCCTACGGCGGTGGAGCCGGGATGGTCCTGCGCCCGGAACCCCTGGTGGCGGCCATCGAGCAAGCCCGGACGGAGGCCCGGAGCCGGGTCGTCGTCCTGAGTCCCCAGGGCCGTTTGTGGACCCAGGCCCTGGCCCGCCAGTACGCCCGGGAGTGTGATCAAATCGTCCTGGTCTGCGGTCGCTACGAGGGGATCGACGAACGGGTGACGGCCTACTGGGCCGACGACGAGGTCAGCATCGGCGACTACGTCCTGATGGGCGGCGAGGTCGCCGCCTGGGTCGTCATCGAGTCGGTCGCCCGTCTCGTGCCGGGCGTCGTCGGAAACCCCGAGTCCCTGACCGTCGAGAGCTTCGAGATGGGGATTCTGGACTATCCGCAGTATACGCGGCCGGCCGTCTTTCGGGGATATGCCGTCCCGGCGGTCCTGCGGTCCGGCCATCACGAGGCGGTCGAGCGATGGCGCCGTCTGCAGGCCCTTCGGAAGACGCTTCGCAACCGCCCCGACCTGATCCTGGCCCCCCGATGGACGGCGCCCCCCGTCTGGTGGGCCTGGATGGCCGAATGGATCGAATGGGTTGAAACGATCCTGGAAAAAATGTATCCTTCTCCCCGAAGCGAGGAGGCAGAACATGCACCCGATCATCGCCCAGATGGAGGCGAGCCGACTTCGGACGGACCTCCCCGACGTCCGCCCCGGTGATCAAGTGCGGGTTCACCTGCGCGTAATGGACCGGACGCAAGTCTTTGAAGGCGTCGTCATCGCCCGCCGGGGTCGGGGTCTGAGCGAGACGATCACTGTTCGAAAGGTCTCTTATGGCGTCGGCGTGGAAAAGATCATCCCCCTTCACGCACCCGTCGTCGAGGCGATCGAAGTCGTCCGGCGGGGTCGGGTCCGGCGGGCCAAGCTGTATTACTTGCGGACGCGAGTCGGCAAGAGCTCGCGGTTACGGGAAAAACGGGAGACGACTCGTTCTTAGGAACCGACCCCGGAAGTCTGGGACCTTCGGTGTTTGGGTATGCGGGGGTCGGTCGTTGTAGAAACCTAACACCCAAGACCCAACACCCGACACCGAGCAAAGAGAGGTCGCCGTTCGATGCCCATCACGAGCACCCAACGGGTGAAGTTGCTTCAACAGGCCGATGATCTTTACCAAAAGGGCAAGTATGACAAGGCGATCCCCCTCTTCGAAAAGTTGATCGAGGCCGAACCTCGCGACATCGCCTCCCGTCAGCGGCTCATCGACTGCTACGAGAAGCTGAATCAAAAGGAAAAGGCCTTGGCGGCCCTCAATGACCTGGCCGACTTTTACATCCAGGACGGCCGCATCGTCCATGCCGTGGCGACCCTCCGGCGGGCCCTCAAGCTGGAGCCGACCCACGTCGAGGTCATGCATCGGCTGGCCGACCTTCTGATCCAGCAAAACAACCTGGTCGAGGCCAAGAATCTGCTCCTGACCCTGGCGGAGCAGTATGGCCGTCTGAACCGCCTGACGAAGGTCTTAGAAGTCCTCAACCGGCTCGTGGAGATCGGGCCGCAGGACCTTCGCTTGCTTCAGCGGCGAGCCCACGTAAAAGCCGAGCTTGGGCGCCACGCCGAGGCCTTGGAGGAATACCAGTCTATCGCCGAGGCCTATCTGGAGGCGGGTGCTCCTCAAGAGGCCATCCAGGCCATCGAGCAGGGCCTCCGGTACGTCCCGAACCATCCGGCTCTCACGGACCTCCTGATCCGGGCTTACATGCAAGCCGGCGCTTATTCCTCGGCGATTGCCCTCATCGAGCGCCTGCCCGAACGGCAATACGACCACCTCCTGTGGCTGACGCAGGCCTATCACGCCGTCGGGCGGACGGATAAGGCGGTCCAGACCCTCATGGAGGCCTTACGTCTGGCTCCGGAACGGCCGGACGCCTACGGACTCCTCCTGGAGCAGGCCACGCCGGAGCACTGGGACGACGTCCAGCGGTGGCTTCATCCCTTCCTGGCCCGGTGCATGGACAAGGGCCAGTACGAGACCGCCTGGGGTTTGCTCGAGCGGGCTCTCCAGAAAAATCCTGCCGACCCTGTCCTACTCCAAGACGCCATCCAGCTCCTCAACGTTCATCACCAGAGCACTCGCATCTTGGTGCTCCTGGACCGGGCGATCGAGGCCCATATCCGCCAGGGCCAATGGCCGGACGCCCTCCGGCTGGTCGATCAGATCCTGGCGATCGACCCGGATTCCTACGAGTACCTGGAAAAGCGGGATTACATCCTGAAGCACATGGGCGGTGCCCCGGCCCCGCCCTCGACCGAGCCGGTCCGCCGACCTGAGAGTCCGCCGCCGGCCGTCGAGGTGCCCCTCCGCCCGGCGCTCTCACCGGAAGTCGCATCCCTGGAGCCACCCGAAGACGAAAGTGACATTCAGGACTACATTCAGGAACAATTGACCGAGGCAGACGTCTTTTATCGGTACGGAATGGTCGAGAAGGCGCTCCAGAAGCTGACGGCCGTCCTCCGGCAGTATCCCCTGGCCCGTTCGGCTGAGCGGGTTTACCAGCGATGTGTTCAATTCCTGACCAGCGAGGAGCGCCGTCCCGAGGCCCTCGAAGTCCTCCTGAAGTACGCCGAGTTCCTTCACTACCACAAGCGCTTCGAGGACCTTCAACGAGTCATCGAGGAGGTCCGGGTGATCCAACCGGACCACCCGCAGATCCAGACCTGGCTGGAAAAGACGACGCAGGCCGTCGCCGCCGAGGAGTCCGAGTACCTGGACATCTCGGCCGAGATCTCCGAGCTCATCTCGGCTGACCTCCAGGCCTACATGAGTCAAGACCAAGACGAGCTCCAGAGTGTACTCTCCGAAGTCGCCTTCTACGTCGACCAGGGTCTCTATGCGGCCGCCCACGAGCTGATCATCAAGAGCCTGCGTCGATGGCCCAACCACCTGGAGCTTGAGGCTTGGCTCCAGAAGGTCACCGAACGGATGACCGCCGCACCGGCGGTCCCGGCCGAGGCGGCGGAAGCCGAGGAAATCGAGATCCAAGTCGAGTTGGAAGAAGCCCCTCTTCCTGAACCCGAGGCCCCCGTGTCGGCCCCGGCCTTGACGCAAGAGCTTCCGCCTGCCCTCTCCCCCGAGTTCATCGACAGCCTCCTCCAGCCCCTGGAAGCGCCGGCGCCGTCACCGGCCGAAGCCGCGCCACTGGCCCCGGCGGCATCGGAAGAACCCCCCGAGACCGGTATGCCGGCGTGGACGCCCGAGGCGGTGCCTGAAGGGGAAGCGCCAGCCGAGCCCCGCCCCGAGACGCCGACCCTGTCCCCGGAAGAGCCGCCTGTCTCGTCAGTCCCGACCCCGGCTCGACCCATCCCAGTTTACGTGGACGAAGACCTGGGCCTCGAGTTTGAAGACCTCTCCGCCGACTGGGAGGGGGACCTCTTGAAGACCGAAGCCGTCCTGGATACGGCCTCGGAAGAGTCCTGGCGGGTCACCCTGGACCAGTTCCGTCGGAAGGTCGAGGAAGTCGTCCCCGAGGAGGACGCCTCGACCCACTACCACCTGGGCGTGGCCTACATGCAAATGGACCTCATCGAGGAGGCCATCGCCGAATTCCAGAAGGCGGCTCGGCATCGGGACTACGCCATTCAGGCGCACATCCAACTGGCCGAATGCTTTGCCCGCAAGGGCCTCCCCGAGGCGGCCCTGCGGAGCTTGCAACGGGTCTTGGAGATGGGCGGCGGGGCTGAAGAGGTCTTGCAAGAAGTGAAGTACATGATGGCGATGCTGTATGAGCAAATGGGTGAGTTGGACCGGGCGTATGACCTTTACATCGAAGTCTACTCCATCGACGCTCGCTATCGGGACGTGACGGAACGAATTCAGCAGTTAGAAGTCCTGCGTCATCAGAAGCCCAGTTGACCGGATCCGGTGTTCGGCGCTGGGTGTTGGGTGTTCATGGGCGGGGATCGGGGTCTGAAAAAAGCCTGATCCCTGACCTCGAGCACCGAACCCCGAACACCCAACAGCGAACTTCCAGCCCCGACGGATGACTGTCAGCGTTCTTACCCTACTGATCATCGTCGTCCTGCTGTTTGTGGCTTCTGCCTTGGACTGGTGGCTTCGGGGTCACTGGTCCCACTGGCACCGCCTGCGGCGGTCTTTCTGGGTCACCTTCTTGACCAGTGGCGTATTGTATATTTACGGCCAGGCCGTGGCATGGCCGACCCTGGAGCGATGGCTCCGCCTGGCGTGGCTGGCGGCCCTGAGTTGGCTGGTCCTGCGACTCTTGGACACGGTCGTCTTTGAGTTGATCCTTCGGGGGGTTCGCGTCCCCTCCCTCCTACGAGAGATTCTCATCGGCCTCCTCTTTGCCTTCGGCCTCGTCGTCTCGATCCAATGGCTCTTTCGGGTCCAGGTCGCTCCCCTCTTGGCCACGTCGGCCGTCCTGTCGATTATCGTGGGTTTGGCCCTGCAGGAGACACTGTCGAATCTGTTCGCCGGCATCAGCCTGAACCTGGAGGGGGCCTTCACCTTAGGGGACTGGGTGAAGGTCCAAGACCACGTCGGCCAGGTCCGGGAGATCAACTGGCGGTCGGTGCACCTGGTGACCCGGACGGGGGAGACGGTTGTATATCCAAACGCGGCCATCGCCCGGGAGGTCATCGTCAATTATTCCCGGCTGTCGGGTCGTCCCCGCATCCACAAGATGACCATCGGCCTCCCCTACGAGGTCCCCCCGGAGCACGTCACACGGGCCCTCCTGGAGGCTTTAGCGGACCTCAACGTCCGCCGGGACCCACCGCCGGAGGTCCGTGTCGTCGACTTTGCCGCGTACAGTATCATCTACGAGATTCGCTATGCCTACGACGACTTCGGGGTCCTGGACAAGGTGGAAGCCGACTTGCGGTACAACCTGTGGTACACCCTCCGGCGGCAGGGCATCGAAATCCCCTACCCCATTCAGGTCGAGTATCATCGGCGGGAGGCCAAGGAACCGCTGGTCACCCTGCCGAGGCTGACGAGCTTCCTGGAGAGCCATCCCCTCTTTCAGGGCCTATCTTACGAAGTCCTGCAGAAGATAGCCCAAGAAGTCCGGTGTCTGCCCTACGCCCGCCACCAAGTCATCTTCCACCAGGGCGACCCGCCGGACGGGATGTACATCGTCCTGGACGGCCAGGTCGGCATCTGGGTCCGCCGCCACAAGCAGGAGCACCGCATCGCCCTGCTGGGGCCCGGCGACGTCTTCGGCGAAATCGCCCTCATCCGACGGGACGTCCGGACCGGCACGGCCCGGGCCGTGCAGGACGCCTGGGTCGTCCGGCTCCCCCTCGAGACCGTCCGGCAGTGGATGGAGACCTACCCGGCCCTGCGGGACAACATCATGCAGTTATTCGAATCCCGTATGGAGGCCCTGGAGGCCTTCCTGACGGACGAAACCCAAGCGATGAAGGGCCAACCCCCCGAGAAGGTCCGCCAGGTCTTGATCCGACGTCTGAAGAGCCTGCTGGGGTTCCCTACGGGACGGGAGACGTGATAGACTCAATGGGCATCCGGTGGCCTGGGTCGGAGCCCAGGATAGACGGGACCTGCCCAACACCTGCGCCGAACGCTGGGCCTGACCCTCCCGACCGCCTGGAGACTCCACGACGGAGGAATACGCCATGACCGAACCCCTGGTGAGGTACACGAAACAGGACGGCATCGCCATCCTGGAGCTGAACAACCCGCCGGCCAACTGCTACACGTATGAGCTGATGCGAGAACTCGACGAGGCGATCCTCGACGCTCGCATGGACGAGAGCGTCCACGTCCTCGTCCTGCGGGGAGCCGGCGACAAGTTCTTCTGCGCCGGTGCCGACATCAAGATGCTGGCCACCGTGTCGCCCCAGTACAAGTACTACTTCTGCCTCCACGCCAACGAGACCTTGAACCGCCTGGAACATACGCCGAAGCTTGTCATCGCCGCTTTGAACGGCCATACGGTCGGCGGCGGCCTTGAGGTCGCCCTGGCTTGCGACATCCGCATCGCCCGCCGGGGGGCCGGTAAGATCGGCCTACCCGAGATCACGCT
Source organism: Acidobacteriota bacterium (assembly GCA_030550225.1). Taxonomy (GTDB): domain Bacteria; phylum Acidobacteriota; class HRBIN11; order HRBIN11; family HRBIN11; genus HRBIN11. The sequence continues at coordinate 7,567 of JAUQPV010000083.1, forward strand.
GGGCGTCCTGCCCGGGACGGGCGGGACCCAACGGCTGACGCGCCTGCTCGGCAAGGGCCGGGCGATGGAGATGATGGTCACCGGCCGGACGATGGAGTTCGAGGAAGCCCTCGAGATCGGCCTGATCCACCACATCTTCGAGTCCGACGGCTTCATGGACCGGGTCCTCGAGTACGCCCGGCAGTTCGTGCCGCCCAACAAGGCGGCCTTCGCCGTCGGCCGCATCAAGCGGGCCGTCCAAGTCGCCGACGAGACGTCTTTCATCGGGGGTCTCTGCGTCGAACGGGAACTCCAACAACAGTTGTTCCTGAGTCACGACGGCCGAGAGGGCCTGACGGCCTGGGTCGAAAAACGAACCCCCCGTTTCACGGGTCAGTAGGGCGGCACCCACAAGGAGGGAAGGACGATGACGTCTCCGGCCGTTTCGCTTCCGCCGGGCCGACTGTTCATCGGCGGTGAATTCCAAGAGGCCGCCTCGGGTCAGACCTTCCCGACCCTGAATCCGGCGACCGAAGAAGTCATCATGGAGGTCGCCCTGGCCGACGAGGCCGATGTCGACCGGGCTGTCCGGGCGGCCCGGCAGGCCTTCGAAGAGGGGCCCTGGCCCCGGATGACGCCCTACGAGCGAAGCCGCCTCTTGTGGCGGATCGGCGACCTCGTGTGGGCCCATCGGGAAGAGCTGGCCTACATCGAGAGCCTCGACTCGGGCAAGCCCATCCGGGACGCCCGCCATGTGGACGTCCCGATGGTCGCCGAGCTGTTTCATTATTACGCCGGCTGGGTCACCAAAATCCACGGCGAGACAGTCCCGACCAAGTGGCCGGCCTTTTGCTACACCCTCCGGGAGCCCCTGGGCGTCTGTGCGGCCATCACGCCTTGGAACTTTCCCCTCCTGCTGGCCGTCTGGAAGATCGCCCCGGCCTTGGCCTGTGGGAACACGGTCGTCCACAAGCCGTCCGAGACGACGCCCCTGAGTATCCTGAAGCTGGCCGAAATCTTCCAAGAGGCCGACGCCCCGCCGGGCATCTTCAACGTCGTGACGGGACCTGGCACCGTCACGGGGGCCGCCCTCGTCCGCCACCCCGGCGTCGATAAGATCGCCTTTACGGGGAGCACCGAGACGGGCAAGTGGATCATGCGGGAAGCGGCCGCCACGCTCAAGCGGGTCACCCTCGAACTCGGCGGGAAGTCGCCTAACATCGTCTTCGCCGACGCCGACCTGGAGGCCGCCGTCCGGGGGGCCTACATCGGCATCTTCTACAACCAGGGCGAGGTCTGCGCCGCCGGGTCCCGTCTGATCGTCGATGCAGGTGTCCACGACCGGCTCCTGGAACAGCTCGTCGAGCGCACCAAGAAGCTCCGTCCCGGCGACCCCCTGGACCCGAATACCCGTATGGGCCCCCTGGCCAACCGGGCTCAGCTCGAAAAGGTCGAATCCTACGTTCGGAAGGCCCTCGAGGAGGGCGATCGGCTCGTCATCGGCGGCCGGCGCCCCCCCTTGGAACGGGGTTACTTCTTCGAGCCGACCATCTTCGACGGCGTCGACCCAGCCCATACGATCGCCCAGGAGGAGATCTTCGGCCCTGTCCTGGCCGTCATCCCTTGCCGGGACGAAGAAGAGATGATCCGGGTCGCCAATCAGACGATCTACGGCCTGGCGGCGGCCGTGTGGACCCGAGATGTCAAGAAAGCCCATCGCGTGGCCCGGGC
>JAUQPV010000084.1 GCA_030550225.1 Acidobacteriota bacterium
CTGGCGAAGGACGGTCCACCGATGGGCCCCGGCGGCCCAGGCCGAAGCTTGCATCCAGGGATGGTCCGATGACCAGGCTTGGGCCGGCGTCAGGCGTTCGGCGACGGGAACTCCAGGGAGGGGTTCCAGGGCGACGAGCCACCAGTCACCCAGACGCCAGGTCAGGCCACTGAGGTCTTCTTCGGCGACCTCCCACGTGAAGGTCTGGCCGCCCGCCTGGAGGGTCCACACCCATCGACCGGGGGCGAGGCATTCGGCTCGGACGAGGCGGCCCCAGCGAATCCGGGCCGCCGGACCCATCAGGTACGCGCGTTCCGACCGTAGGCGGGTGGCCATCGGAGGGTCTCGGTAGGCGATATCGGGGTGTCAGGGGTCGGGTGTCTAAAAAAGTCGGGAAGCCGGGTCACCCCGGAGGGTGACCCACCCATCTGCCGACCTGCCCATCGGCTCGATTAGTTCAAGTTCGACAGGATGGACTTGATCTTCTGATGCTGACGGAGCTTCTCGATGGCTTTCATCTCGATCTGGCGGACCCGTTCCCGGGAGAGGCCGACGATCTTGCCGATCTCCTTGAGGGTGTGGGTCCGGTTGCCCTTCAGGCCGAACCGGAGTTCCAGGATCTTACGTTCCTTGGGGTCGAGCTCCTGCATGGCCTCTTCCAGGAGCTCCTGGACGATCTTGGAGAAGGCCTGTTCCTCCAGGTGGACGGACTCGTCGCTAATCGTCTCCCCGACGACGATGTCGCCTTCCTGGTCGACGGGCTGGCTCAGAGAGATCCCCGGGGCCGCCAGCTCCAGGATGTTCTCCAGGTTCCGCTCGGAGACGTGAAGTTCCTCGGCGATCTCCCGGATCGTCGGCCGTCGCCGGAGCTCCCCGGCCTGCCGCTGGATCGTCTGGCCGACCCGGTAGACCATGTTGGCGACCTTGGGCGGCAGGCGGAGGGGGTGGCCCAGGGCTGACAGGGCCTGGAGGATGGCCTGCCGGATCCACCACACGGCGTAGGACGTGAACTTCACGTTCCGGTCAGGGTCAAACCGGCGGGCCGCTTCGATGAGGCCCAGGTTGCCCTCATTGATGAGGTCGACGAAGGGGACGCCGTAGCCCCGGTATTTCTTGGCGATCTTAATGACGAAGCGGAGGTTGGCCTCGACGAGGCGGCGCAGGGCCTCTTCGTCGCCCTGCTGGATACGGCGAGCCAGCTCCTTCTCCTCCTCGGGGGTCACCTGGGGGATGCGGGCGACGTCCTTCAGGTAGAGTCGAAGGGTCCGGTTGGTGACCCGCGGGGGGTAGACCTTGGCCTGTTCCCGTTCCTTGACGGACAGGCGCTCCTCTTCCCTTTCCTTCGGGAGCGGGACCTCCGCCACGACGCTGGACGGTGCACGCTTACGAGTCAATGGACGCTTCTCCGTAGGATTCGGTGTTGGATGTCAGGGGTCGGGTGTCGGGCAAGTCTTCGATAAAGATCGAACGCCGAACACCCAGCACCGAACATCCATATATTTAGACCCCGCACCCCCTCGACTGTTACAAGGCCTCGGGTCGACGGCCTCACGGAGATTGAGACGGCTCGGCCTCGCCTTCTGTTCGAACCCACTCGTCCAAGGGGATCATGGACATCCGAGGCGCCCGCACGAGGGCCGTCCGCATCCGGGCGTCGAAGTCTTGGATTTCCTGACTCAGTTCTTCCTGGAGGTACCGCAGGAGTTGGTTGATCTGAGCCTTCATCTCTTCCATTTTGTCCAACAGGTTCATGATGATCTCGACGCCGGCCAGGTTCACGCCCATTTCCCGGGTCAGGTTCAGGATCGTCTCCAGGCGCTTGAGGTCCTCCTCCGAGTAAAGACGGGTATTCTTGGCCGTCCGAGATGGCCGAAGCAGGCCCTCCCGCTCGTAGAGGCGGAGCGTCTGGGGGTGGATATTATACATCTTGGCGACGACGCCGATCGAGTAGAATTTCTTCCGTTCGTTCGCCGCCCGACGCGTTTTCATGACACCGTCCTCAAGAGTTCCTTCCGGGGGTCCTCTCGGTACAGGTGCTCGATCTCCCGGAGTAACTGGCGAGACCGTTCATCCTGAACCTCCGGGACGACGACCCGGACTTCCACGTACTGGTCGCCCCGGCCGTCCCCTGGGATGGGGACTCCCTTGCCGGGGATCCGGAAGACCTGGCCCGACTGCGTGCCCGGCGGGACCCGCATCGTCACCATACCGTCAACCGTCGGCACCTCGATCCGGGCCCCCAGGACGGCCTCCGGGACCGTGATGGGGACCGTCACGTAGATGTCGTGGTCCTGCCGGCGAAAGACGGGATGGGGCTGGACCTGCACGACCAAGTAGAGGTCACCCGGTGGGCCGCCCCCCTCGCCGTCATGACCGTAGCCCGCCACCCGCAGGCGGGCACCGTTTTCGACGCCGGCCGGGATACGGACCCGGACCCGTTCCGTCCGGGTCGTCCACCGCTGACCCTGACAGACGCTACAGGGCGGTCCCACCGCGCTGCCTGTCCCCCGACACGTCGGACACGTGACGGCAAACCGCATGTACCCGGACGCCCGGGTCACGTAGCCGCTCCCCCGACATGTCGGACATGCCTGCGAACGGCCCGCCCCATGGCCGGTCCCATAACAGGCGCCGCAGGCCACCCGCCGGGTGACCTCGACCTCGATCTCCCGCCCCTTCACGGCGTCCAAGAAGCCGATGGTGACCGAGACCGTGATGTCCTCTCCCCGCCGGGGCCGCGTGGCGCCCCGACCGGCCTGACGACGGCGACCTCGAATGAAGTCAAAGAAGTCGCCAAAGATGTCTTGGAAGGTGTCGGCCCCGAAGCTTCCGAAGTCGAAGTCCTCGACGAACACCCGAAAGTCTTCCGGCGGGGCCCCACCCGGACCCGGGCCGCCGCCCTCGAAGACCGTCCCGTAACGGTCGTACTGCTCCCGGAGCTTGGGGTCGCTGAGGACCCGGTACGCCTCCTGGATCTTTTTAAACATCTCCTCGGCTTGCTTGTCGCCGGGGTTCAGGTCCGGATGGTACTTGCGGGCCAACTTGCGATAGGCCTTCTTGATCTCGTCCAGGGAGGCGTCCCGCGACACACCCAGGACCTGGTAGTAATCGTCCCGCGGACCACCCGACCATGCCATCGCTGATCTCCCCAACCGGCTCCGGGTTCCAGACGCCGGGTTACGGCGCCGGAGGGGGCCTGCGCCCTACGTCGGTACGGGACGGGGCCCGTGTCTTTACTTGGACCGACCGTCGTCGACGATCTCGGCGTCGATGACCGTCCCGGAACTACCGCCGCCCGAGCTCTCAGGCCGGGCCCCCGTATAGCCGCCGGCCGTCGACGCCGCCCGCTGGTACAGGAACACGGCGACCTCGTTGTTGGCCCGCAGGAGCTCGTCGGTCGCCCGCCGGATCCGGTCGACCCCGCCGTCCTGGAGGGCTTGACGGCAGTCCTGGATGGCCTTCTCCAGTCGCTGGACCAGGTCGCTCGGGATGCGCTCCCGGTTCTCCCGCAAGAGCTTTTCGGTCTGATAAATCAGGTTGTCGGCTCGGTTCCGCTCCTCGACCTCCTCCTTCCGACGGCGGTCTTCCTCGGCGTACCGTTCGGCCTCCCGGACCATGCGCTCGACCTCCTCCTTGGTCAGACCGCTGGAGGCCGTCACCGTGACCTTCTGCTCCCGACCCGTCGCCAGGTCCCGGGCGCTCACGTGAAGGATGCCGTTGGCGTCGATCTCGAAGGTCACCTCGATCTGAGGCACGCCGCGCGGGGCCGGCGGGATACCGTCCAGGATGAAGCGAGCCAACGTCCGGTTGTCCCGCGCCAGGGGACGTTCGCCCTGAGTGACGTGGATCTCGACGCTCGTCTGGTTGTCGGCCGCCGTCGTGAAGATCTCGCTCCGGCGGGTCGGGATCGTCGTGTTCCGGGGGATCAGCACGTGGACGACCCCGCCCAGGGTCTCGACACCCAACGACAGGGGCGTCACGTCCAGCAGAAGGATCTCCCGGAACTCACCCGCCAAGACGGCCGCCTGGATGGCCGCCCCGACGGCCACGACCTCATCGGGATTGACGCCCTTGTGGGGCTCCTTGCCGAAGAAGTCCCGGACGATCTGCTGAACCCGAGGGATGCGGGTCGAACCGCCGACCAAGATGACGGCGTCGATCTGCTCGGGCCGGAGCTTGGCGTCCTCGAGGGCCTGCCGGCACGGCGGGATCAGCCGCTGGAGGATGTCCTCGACCAAGGATTCAAACTTGGCCCGAGTCAGCCGGAGCTGGATGTGCTTCGGACCTGTGGCGTCGGCCGTGATGAACGGCAGGTTGATCTCCGTCTCCAGCGAGGAAGAAAGCTCGATCTTGGCCTTCTCGGCGGCGTCCCGAATCCGCTGGAGGGCCATCCGGTCCTGACTCAGGTCGATCCCCGTCTCCCGCCGGAACTCCTCCATGATCCACTCCATCAGCCGCCGGTCGATGTCGTCCCCGCCGAGGTGCGTGTCCCCGTTGGTCGCCTTAACCTCGAAGACGCCCTCGCCGATTTCGAGGATCGAGATGTCGAAGGTCCCACCGCCAAAGTCAAAGACGGCGATCGTACCTTCCTTTTTCTTGTCAAAGCCGTACGCCAGAGCGGCCGCCGTCGGCTCGTTGACGAGCCGGACAACTTCGAGGCCGGCGATGGCCCCGGCGTCCTTGGTCGCCTGGCGCTGGGCGTCATTGAAATAGGCCGGGACCGTGATGACGGCCTTCTCGACCTTCTCGCCGAGGTACGCCTCGGCGGCCTCCTTCAGATAGCGCAAGATTTGGGCCGAGACCTCCGGCGGGGAGAAGACCTTCCCGGCCATCTCGACCCGGGCGTCGTCATGGGGTCCCCGAACGACCTTATAGGGGACCCGCTTGATCTCCTCCAGGACCTCGTCGTAACGACGCCCCATGAAGCGCTTGATCGAGAAGACCGTGTTCTCGGGGTTGATCAGCATCTGGCGCTTGGCCGCCGGGCCGACCAGCCGCTCCCCGTTCTTGGTGATGGCAAACATCGAGGGCGTCGTGCGCCCGCCTTCGGGATTCGGGATCACGACGGGCTGACCGCCCTCCATGACGGCCACGACCGAGTTCGTCGTCCCGAGGTCGATACCGATGATCTTGGGCATGGACTCCCTCCATGACCCCAGAGCTTCTTCACTCACTCTATAGAATAGGACTTAAGTATGGCGTTGTCAAGAAATGATGACAATGCCAAACTAACCCAGAAGCGCCGGAAGCCGACCGATGAAGGCCAGGAGCCGGCCCGCGTCCCCCCGCCGGTAGGAGAAAAACCAGCTCCCATTGCAGTACGTGCACAACCGGAGGGGATGGATCTGGGCCCGCCGGAGGCCCCGCCGCCGGGCCTGGAGGATGTTGAGGCCCACCAGGTCCAGAAACCACCCTTGGGGTCGGCGCTCGACGACGTAGGGGGCCCAATCGGGATAGGCTTGATGGACCGCCTCGAGGACGTCCAGGCCGACCGCATAACAGCACCGCTGGATCGAGGGACCCAGGACGATCTCGACTTGCGACAGGTCACTCCCCTGGGCTTCCAGAGCGTCCAAGGCCGCCTCCAGGACACCCCGGACCGTCCCCCGCCACCCGGCGTGGACGATCCCGACGGCGGGCAGGGCCCGGTCGTAAATCCATATCGGGATGCAGTCGGCGACCGTGACGCCCAGGAGGAGGGCCGTCCGGTCGGTCATCAGGCCGTCGGCTTCGGGTAAGTCCGTCCCGTGGACGGGCGACGGGTTCCACAGGACGGTCGTCCCGTGGACCTGGGCGGCGTAGGCGACTCCCCAGTCGGGGATGTCCAGGAGGTCCATCAGGAGGCCCAGTCTCCGTTGAAAGTCTTCCGACTGCTTGAGGCTGAAGTCGGGGACCTCGGGCCACTGCCATCGGGGAAGTGTCGGCTGGAGCCGCCGGGTCACCAGGCCATGGAGGACCTGTTTTTGCCGAAGCCATCGGTCATAGCCGAACAGATACCAGCCGTTACTCAACGTCCACCACTGGTAGCCCATGGCCTTTCCGATTCCGCTGTTGGGTGCTGAACGATCGGGAGGGCCGGGGTTCAGGGTTCCCCGGGCCAGACTTGCCAGGCATCCAGCCGCAAGCCCGGCCCTGGGTTGATCCACAGGAAAGTGTATGGACCGGCCTCGGCATTGACTTCCGCCCAGTCGCAGACCGTATAGACGCCGGTGGGTTCGACTCGGCAAGTCCTTCGCAGACGCAGGCGGCCAGTCCGGTCTAGAACCCATAAGGGGAGTTGCATGGGCGTATCGGTCTCATTCCGGACCCGGAGTCGCAGGTGCCACCGACCTTCCGGTAGTTGGAGCGTCCAGACGCATAGGGCCTGACCGACGCGAGGCCAGGACTTGACGGCGGCGGCCTGAGATGCCTGGGGGTCCCATACAGGGATGCCGCCCTCTCGGGGACACTGCTCGAATTCGATGAGCGTATCAACCGAGGGGAGGGGCCGACCGGTCGGACTCGGGATTTCGTCGGGCCAGAGCCGGATCGTCTCCGTCCGGCCCGGCTCGAGTCGATACCTTCGGTCGGGAGACGGCTGCCACGCGTGGGGCCAGAAAGGATCGCTATTCTCGATGATGACGGAGACGGTCCCGTCCGGATGAGCTTCGGTCCCTCGGACCCACAGACCGGGGGTCGGCGGTGGAAACCGACTCCACAGTTCGACTCGCCGATTCCGGAGGAGGAAGAAAAGGAGGCGGCGGACTCGCTTCGGTTCGTCAGGGCGAGCCGAGAGATAGGCCAGGTTGTTCAGGATCTGGTCCCGAGTGTCGGGGAAATCGATGAGTACGAAATGGGTAACCCCGAAGCGGTCTAAGATGCCGGCCTGCCAGTTAAGTTTGCGGGGCTCATGGAGCGAATAGGCCCGAAAGGGCGTCTCCAGGGCCAGGGTCGGATTGCTCACTAGGACACTCCCGGCAGGGAGGTACTCGGCCAGAAATCGGGAAAAGTCCCGCAAGTCGGTCGAGGGTCCATAGCGCCACCAGTGGACAGCCCAGGCGGTCTGGACCAAGACCTCAGCCTCGATCAGGACGGCGACGAGGGCAACGGCCCAAGGCCGTCGGCGTGGGCTCTGAGGGGCAACCCCTCCTCCAGGCACTGGCGTCATTCCGGACGGAACCGGAGGGGGATTCCGCCAACGCCTCCATCTCCGCCCAAGGCCGACCCCGGCGAGCGTCCCGACCGTCGCCAGGCCTGCCAGCAGGGCCAAGGTCCGGTAGGCCTCGTAATAGTTGTGGGGGAAGGGTCGGGTCGCGTAATCCAAAAGAGAAGGCCATCGCTCCCAAAGGACATAGAAGGCGGCCGAATTCAGGGTCGTCTTGAGGATCTCGCACCACCACAGGAAGTACCAGGGGGCCCATCGCCACGAGCCGGCGGGTCCCAACGAACCGCCGGCAATTCGGTAGAGACCTACCACGGCTAGGAGGAACATGGCCAAGAAGGCCGGGAGCCAAAATCGCAGGTACCGATAGTATAGGAGACTGTAAACACTGAACTCGCCTAGGAGCCACAGCCACGCGAGTCGCTCCAGAGGCAGGGTTGACACCTCCCGGAGGCGACGCATGGGGACCGTCAGGACCTGGAGCGCCCCGACGAGCGTCAAGACAGGCATGTACCGGAACATATAGGCCGCCCCCGGCTCCGTCCAGAGATGCCGGAGGATGTCCAACCAAGACCGGGGCCGCCGCAGGTCCCAGTCCCATCGGAAGAACATACGGAACATATCCTGGTGGGGCCAGAAGACCAACATCCCCCAAGCCAGGAAGCCGATGCCCAGACCCAATAGAAGCCAGCGGTATCGGGCCCATATCCGCCGAAGGGACCAGCCTTCCCGCTCGACGGCCACGTCGAGAGAGGCCAGCAGGAGGGCCAGCGTAAAGGGATGGGTCAGGCTCTTGGTCATGTAGGCCAGGGCTGTCGCTAGGCCGGATCCGAACCAGGACCGAGGCCGCTCGACCCCCCGGACCCAGAAGTATACGGCCAGGGCCAGAAAGAAGAGGAGCTCACCTGTCCGGTTCCCGATGCGGGCGTAAGTCCAGTGTAAATAATGGACCCCCAGAAGGGTCATTCCCAGATAAGCCCATAGAAAACCCAAGGTCCGGTAAAGGATAGCGAACACGACGGGTAGGGTCAGGCTCGAGAAGAGGGCCGGCACGACCTGGGTCTGCCAGTAGCCGACCCCCAGGAGACGGTAGCTCAGATAGGTCACGAGATGGGGCACTGGGTTCAGGTACATGACGTTCCATTCATCGAGCGTCCAGTGACCCGTCAGGACCTTGTTGCGGGCGTTGACGGCGTAGTTGCCCGAATCGACGAGCTCGCCCCAGCTCCAGTCCAGGTCTTCCGGGGCGTCGTAGGCCAGAAAGACCCACCGAGGGACGCACAGAAGGAGCCATGTGATGACAACGAGGAGCCACCGCCGATACGGGGTTCCCAGGGATCGCACCGTCATCTGATATGCTCGCACAGGCCCGTAGGAAGTGCCTAGAAGCGGTCTCATAAATCCGATGAGACCGGGATCGGACCCTCGATATTAAACCATAGACCATGGACCACAGACCATAGACCTTAGACTTGCCTGGGTCAAGGGGGTGCCTCGTCTTAAGAGAATCCTGCCCCGTTTAGGGAAAGGGATTTATGAGATTGCTTCTATACATTGTGATTGGGCCGTCCGGTCAGATGCAAGCCACGAACCTGCCGGCAAGCACACTCGGTGATAGAGGTCTCTTAGCAGAGCCGTTCGGTTCGGGAGAATGGCATCAGGACGGCCTTTCCCATCACCCCGGAAGCACGATTTTCAAGGATGTAGAATACAGGATATGGAGGGCTGGGAGGCCTCGGTGACGGCTTTTTCTCGATCCCTGGCCCTATCTGCCGACGGCCCACCTGCTGAATGCTTGAAACATCGTGAAGCCATCTCATAAATAGTGTCTGAGCAAGAGAATGATGCAGCCGAGCTGCACGAAGCCCAGGTAGTTCACCGAATGACGCTCGTAGCGCACCACCAGTCGT
>JAUQPV010000085.1 GCA_030550225.1 Acidobacteriota bacterium
GACCCTGAACCGTTTCCCTCGCATGGCCGTATCCTCCTCGTCCGTGGGGATGTTCTGTATCTCTCGGAACACCGCCGGTCATGGCCATGTTCCCCCGGCCCGGTACCGACTGTAGGGGTGCCGGGCCACCCCTCCATCAAGACGCCAGCCGTCATGCGGGCGTTCGTCCCACGTTGAGCCCGACCCATCCCGAAAGCACCACGAATGGCGCGACGGCTTAGAACCAGAAGGTCAGGCCTGCCCGTAGGTTCGACCCGCTGGCGTCCAAGGACAGGCGGGAGGCATTCGGCCCTACGTCTGCCTGAATCTTCACACCCGTATAGCGGTATTCCCCAAAGAAGGCCACGCCGCCGAGGACCACCTGAAGGCCAGCACCCACGTGGTAGCCCATGAAGGTGTCCGACGTAGAAACGGCCCCAGCCTCCGTACGGGTGAAATGGACGCCGGTCCCGCCGATCAGGTAGGGATTGAACGGTCCTCGAGGAATGACGAAGACCAGGACCGACGCCGTCACCGGCACGTCCCGCACGGTGACGGACTCGCCGGCGTAAGACTCCTTCCGATAGTCCAGCGCCCCTTCCAGGCCCAGCCACGCCAGCGGCCGGAGCCGGAGATGGGCGCCCACGTACCCCAACGCATGGTCCGCATCCTTCGGTCGGGCCCAGGCGCCTTGGGCCCCGACCCCGACCGTCGGCGTCTCCGCCGCCCGGAGGACCCCGGTCCCCAGGGCCAGCAGGCCCAAACTCACACCCGTCCAGAAGGTCCACCGCATCGATAACCTCCAGCGATGATGAAGTCGTCAGGGGCCTGAGGCGTCAGGTTACTGCTCTTTCAGGGAGACTCCGCGAGGTGCAAATACGACTTGCGAGAAGACTGACGGATCGGAAGTAAGGTACAATTGCCGTGCCACTTGGGACTCGGATCCCGTCTGACCCCGTAAACCCTATGATCTCTGGGGTTCCCGCCTGGAAGCTCACCGCTGAAAAGACGCCTACCGTGTACAGAATGTAGCCACAAATCATGGGGAGCGTGGAATCCATACAGACGGGATAAGCCCGCCCACGCTTACGGCTTAAAAGGCAGTACCCAAGCCCGTCGGAACACCGCCCGTCATGGCGGTAGGAGCGACCGGCCGAGCGCCCGCATGACTGCGGGCGTCGAATGGAACTACAGGTATCGCCCTGGGAGCGCTCCGGGGGATGACCCTGGGTTAGGCGATCGCATGACGTCGGCCTATAATCCCTCAAGGGACACGTGACTCCAACGAGGTAAGGAATGGCGTACCGTTTTGCCTCCATCGAGGCCGTCTCGACCCGCATGACCCAGATCGTCGTGACGGCCGGACCGGCCTGCACGGGCCGATGGGACGAGATCTTGGCCGAGGGCGTTCGGGTCGTGCGCATCAACGCGGCCCACGGGACGCCCGACACGCATGCCGGCGTCATTCGCACGGTTCGTGAGGCCGCCCGACGCCTGGGCGTGCCGGTCGCGGTCCTGCTGGACCTGGCAGGCCCCAAGATCCGGGTCGGCCCCTTGGAGGAGGAGCCCCTTCATCTGCAAAGCGGGGCAGAAGTCGTCCTCGTACCGGGTTCGACCTGCCATCCTGGAGAAGTCCCCGTCCTATATGACGCTCTCCCGGTCGAGGTCCGAGTCGGCCATCGTATCCTGATGGCCGATGGGATGATCACGACGGTCGTCGAAGCCGTCCGGGGCCGCCACGTCATCACCCGGGTGATTCACGGTGGGTTCCTCTTCAGCCGCAAGGGCGTCAACCTACCGGACGTCCCGACGGGCCTGCCGGCGCTGACGGACAAAGACCGAGCGGACCTGGCCTGGGGCGTCGAGGCCGGCGTCGACCTGGTATCTCTTTCGTTTGTCCGGGAGGCGGAGGACCTCCAAGCCGTTCGTCATCTTCTGCATTCGCTCGGTGCCGACCTCCCGGTCATCGCCAAGTTAGAAAAGCCTCAGGCGCTTCAAAACCTGGAGTCCATCCTGGCCGAAGCGGACGCCATCATGGTCGCCCGCGGGGACCTGGGTGTCGAACTCCCCTTGGAGGAGATCGGGATTCATCAAAAGGAGATCATCCGTCAGGCCCGTCGTCGGGCCGTACCCGTCATCACGGCGACCCAGGTCCTCACGTCGATGATCGAACAACCGGCCCCCACGCGAGCCGAGGTGACCGACATCACGAACGCCATCCTGGACGGGACGGATGCCATCATGCTGTCGGACGAGACGGCCCGGGGGAAATATCCCGTCGAGGCCGTGCGGACGCTCCGACGGGTCATCGAGCGGGCCGAGGCCTATGAGCGGACTGTGCGGCCCCTGGCCCCCTATCGGCGGGACGACGTCCTCCCGTCCCACCAGCACGCCGTATGTTACGCCGTGTACGAGCTGGCCCATCGGTTGGATGTGCAGGCCATCCTCGTCCCGACCTGGTCCGGCTCGACGGTCCGGATCATCGCCAGCTACCGGCCCCGTCAGCCGATCCTGGCCTTCACGCCGAACGAACGGACCCGAAGGCTCCTGAGCCTCGTGCGGGGCGTGCGGACGTTCACGATCCATCCTTACGATAACCTCGACGCCCTCGTCGAGGAAATGAAGGCCAAGGCCCGGACCGAAGCGGGCTTCCCGGCGGGGACGCCCGTCGTCATCACAGGCGGTGTCCCCCTGACCGTGCCGGGCCAGACGAACTGGTTCCAGTATATGACCCTGTGAAGCCAGGGCTGAGCACGGGCGCTCTTTCTCATGGATGCATGGTATGGACCACCGGACGGCTCACGACGGCATCGAAGCCTTCGCGCCACCGCCGACGGGGAGCATTCGGTGGCGGACGCCAGCCGCCTCATGAGAGGTTCGACGGCTGAGAAGGATATGTCTTCCTGCGAGAGGGTATGTCGAAAGACGCAGGGGAACTCCCCTCTGAGTGCCCTATGGTCTTACTCCATGGCCGATCTCCTGGAGGACCTCCCCCAAGACACGGAGGCTCCGCCAGAACTCCTCGATGACGATGTGCTCCTCCGGCGTGTGGTCGAAAGCGGCGTCGCCGGGACCATAGGCGAGGGCCGGACACTGCCACGCCGGGGCGACGACGTTCAGGTCCGACGTCCCGGTCTTTAGTAGATATCGGGGCATTCCACCGGCTCGGCGGATGGCTCGGGCGAAGGCTCGGTGAAGGGGGGTCGTGCGAGACCCGACCCACGCCGGGACGGCTCCCCGAACGGTAACACGGCCCTCTCCGACTTGTTCTTGAAGCCACGCCTCGGCCGACGCTGGCGACAGGTCCGGCGGGAGCCGCAGATGCACGTCCAGCTCGGCCCACTCCGTAAGGCCGTCCCCGCCGCTTCGGAGACCTGTCAAGGCAGGCAAGAGACGGTCAAAGGCCCGAGGCCGAGCGGTATTGAAAGCCTCGGCGCCGGACCGGATACGGACCCAAGCGTCACAGGCTCGCTCGGCCGCCGTCGCCCGCCCATGCGCGCTATGGCCGATGGGACCTTCAATACGAATGACCGCTTGGAGGGAACCCTTATAGCCGATCGTGAGACCGTCCCAACCGCTGGGCTCCCCGACGATGCAAAAGTCGGGTCGATACCGCTCCCGCACGAAGAAAGCCCCTCGGGAAGACGGGGCCTCCTCCTCGACACAGCCGACGACGACCAACCGACAAGGGAGGTCGCCCCGGCGAGCCAAGCGGGCCGCCGTGACGATGAAGGCCGCCAGGGGACCCTTGGCATCGACGGCCCCCCGTCCGTATAAGCGGTTCCCCTCATACCGGACGGGGATCTCGCCGGGGACCGTATCCATGTGGCCCAGCAAGACGACGGTCCTCGGGCCCACCCCGACTTCCCCGACGGCGTTGCCGACTTCGTCGATAAAAGCCCGGAATCCCCAATCGGCCATCCGGTGGACGAGGAAGTCGGCCAGTTCGGCTTCCTGCCCCGAGGGACTGGGGATCCGGATCATCGCCTCTAAGAGTTGCAGGGCCTCGGAATCCGTCATGGCTCCGGAATTCGGGAATCCGGTTATGTCAGGACTTCGTCCAGTGCGGCGACGACCCGATCGAGCTGGTCGTAGCCGATGACCAACGGCGGTAAGAATCGCAGGACCGTAGGTCCGGCGTTGATCGCCAGGACGCCCCGTTCCTGCAAGGCCTGGAGGAAGGGTGCTACCTTGACCCGGAGCTCGACTCCGACCATCAGGCCGAGACCCCGGACTTCGCGAACCAACCGTTTGCGCTTCTGCAGGTCTCGAAGCCGTTCCAATAAATAGGCCCCTTTTTCAGCCGCCTGCTGAGGCAGGTTCTCCCCTTGAAGGGTCCGGAGTGCGGCCCGAGCCGCCGCACAAGCCAGGGGATTGCCCCCAAAGGTCGAGCCGTGCTGGCCGACGGCCAGGTTCTGGACCCGAGGTCCCAGGGCGACGGCACCCATCGGGAACCCCCCGGCGATACCCTTGCCCAGACACACGATGTCCGGCTCCAGGCCGTAATGTTCCAAGGCGAACATGCGGCCCGTCCGGCCGAATCCCGTTTGGACTTCGTCCAGGATGAACAGGGCACCCCGCTCCCGACACAGGGCCTGCGCCGTTTGAAGGTACGTCGGGTCACCCAGCCGTACGCCGCCCTCGCCTTGGACGACTTCGAGAAGGACGGCCCCCACGTCGTCGGTCAGGGCCCGGTCCAGGGCTACCGGGTCATTGTAGCGAACGTGGCGGAAGCCCCGGACAAGGGGTTCGAAAGGCTTCCGATAGTGGGGTTCCCAGGTCGCACTCAGGGCCCCCATCGTGCGACCGTGAAAGCCGCCCCTGGCGGCGACGACGCCCCGACGGCCTGTCACGACGCGGGCGATCTTCAGGGCCGCCTCGACGGCCTCGGCGCCCGAGTTGCAGAAAAAGAAACGGTCTATCCCGCCCGGCAGGACGGCCGCCAGTTCTTGCATCAGGGCCGCCCGCTGGTCGTTGGCAAAGATACCCGTGCAGTTCATGAGGCGGCCCACCTGGTCGCGAATGGCCGCCACGACGGCCGGATGGCTGTGGCCCAAGATGGCCACGCCGTGGGCCGACGTGCAGTCGATGTAGGCTCGACCTCGGTCGTCCCATACGAGGGCACCTTCCCCTCGGACCAACGTGATGCCCCGGAGGGCAAAGACCCCGATACCGTGGCGGGTCTCGATGTCGGTCGCTTCTACAGACGTCACACCCGTTTTCGTCATGACCGTCCCCTTATGAGAGCAGTTAGGCAGTAAGGCAATAAGGCAGTCAGGGATGCGGGCGGTAGAAACTCCGGACTTATCCCCCCTTAGTCCTACTGCCTTACTCCTTACTCCCCGATGACCGTCCCCTCACCGACCAGGGCGGCCCGCAGGGGTGACGACCGCCGGCCGTCGGCGATGATGACCTGTCCGACGCCGGCGTCCAGGGCCGTGGCGGCCGCCAGGAGCTTCTTGCGCATCCCGCCCTGGACGGAGGCCTGAAGAGCGTCCAGCTCGGAACGGGCGACCCGCCCGATGAGGCTCGTCTCATCAGGATACCGTCGGAGCACGCCAGGCACGTTCGTGAGGATAACGAGCGTCGAGGCCCGGAGGGTCCCGGCCACGACGGCGGCCAGCCGGTCTCCGTCCACGTTCAGGGCCTCCCCCTTGGGACTGACAGCCACGGGGGCGATCACGGGCAGATAACCCGATTCTATCAGAAACCGTAGGAGGCGTCCGTCGACTCGTTCCGGCACGCCGGTCCAATCGCCTCGCAGGACCCGGACCCGGCCGGCTTCGACGACCCGCAAGACGTCTTTCCGGCGACCCTCGGCGAGGCGTCCGTCCAGGCCCGAGAGGCCCAGGGCGTTCACGCCTCGACCCTGCAGGGCCTCGACCCACCGTCGGTTGATCAGGGCCGTCGCCATCAGGAAGACCTCCAACATGGGCCGGTCCGTGAATCGACTCGTGTAACCCGACTCGGACATCACAAAGCGCGGCGTCTGCCCGAGCCGCTCAGCCAGGCGGTTGGTCTCGTCGGACCCCCCGTGGACGAGGACCATCCGATGGCCTTCCCGCCAGAGGCCCGCCACGTCGTCGGCGATGGCTTCCAGGTTCAGACCCACCGAACCTCCGACCTTGACGACGTTCATGGGCGAAGCTCCTGAAGCGGGAGTTCGAGAATTCGGCAGTTCAGGAGTTCGGCAATTCGGGAATCCGGGAGCTCGGCAGATTAGGGAAGGAGAGGGTCGGTCCAAACGTCCGGCGTCACGCCGGCGCCCCCCGGATGAGCCAGCCGGCCGGCGGGCGTCCCCGTCGGCATCCTGTCCTGGCATCGCCAGTAACGGCGGCCGCGGGGACGACCCCGGCGCCGTTCCTTAATTTCTACCTACCTGCCGGACTGCCGAATTGCCGAATCCCGTTTACACCGGGTACAGGCCCGGGGCGTCGAGACCCGCCCGTTCGTCGAACCCGCACATGAGGTTGAGACATTGGACGGCGTTTCCGGCGGCCCCCTTCATCAGGTTGTCGATGGCCCCGAAGGCCACGATGCGGCCCGTCTGTTCGTCGAGCGCCCACCCCACGTCGGCATAGTTGCTCCCGACGAGGACTTTGGGGTCTGGATGTCGGTACAGGCCCGTGCGCTCGTGAACGATGCGCACGAAGGGCTCGCCAGCATAGGCCTCCCGATAGGCCCGCCAGAGGTCCCGCTCTGTAACGGGTCTCTTCGAAAAGACGTGACACGTCGCCAAGACGCCCCGGACGGTCTCGACGGCCGTCATCGAGAGGTGCACAGCCTCCAGGCCGAGGGCCATCTGGACCTCGGCCGTGTGTCGGTGGCCGACGGGGGCGTACGACCGAATCGAGCGGCTCCGCTCCGGATGGTGACTCGCCGGACCGGCCTGACGACCCGCTTCGGACGAGCCGGCCTTGACCTCGGCGATGATGCCTCGCCCGGAGTCCACCAGTCCGGCCCGCACGAGCGGCCAGACGGCCAGGATCGTGGCGACGGCGTTACAGCCGACGCCGCTTACGTAGCGAGCGTTTCGGATCGCCTCCCGGTTCAGCTCGGGGAGGCCGTACACGAAACGGTCCAACCAGGCCGGCGCCCGGTGGGGTGTGCCGTACCAGCGCTCGTAGACCGTCGGGTCCCGGAGCCGAAAGTCGGCCGAGCAGTCGATGATACGGTCCGCCAGACGCGCCCAGCGGTCGATGGACCGCATGGCCCGCCCGTGAGGGAGGGCCAGGACCAGGACGTCGCAGGCCTCGAGCTTCTCCATGGGTACGAACCGCAGGTCCGACAAGCCCCGCAGGTGCGGGTGGGCACGGTGGAACCACTGGCCAGCCAGTCGCTCAGACGTAACCTGCCGGACTTCTACATGAGGATGCTTCAGCAAGATTCGCAGGAGCTCGCCGCCGACGTAGCCAGAACCCCCGACGATGGAAACCCGGATCATGGGACCTCTCCTCGGGCGACCCGCAGGACGTAGTCCACGATACGCCCCGGGATGTCCACGCCCGTTGGCTCGATGCTGTTGCGGAATTCCATGGCGTGATTGACCTCCAGGACGAGGAGACGCCCGTCCGGGGCCTCGACGATGTCCACGGCCAGGATGCCGCCGCCGACGGCCTGAGCGGCCCGCACGGCCAAGTCCCCGACAGGGCCCTCGACCCGACAACGGGAGGCCCGACCCCCGCGAGCCGTATTCGTGATCCAGTGTTCGCTCGTCCGGTAGATCGCGCCGATCGGCTCGTCTCCGACGACAAAGGCTCGGATGTCCCGGCCCGGCTTGGGAACGTACGCCTGGACGTAAAACACCTGGTGGTGCCAGTCGCCCAACGTCTCTCGGTCTTCTAAGACGGCCTCGGCGGCGTCCCGGTCGTGGACCCGGGCGACGAGCCGCCCCCAGGACCCCACGACGGGCTTAACGACGGCCGGATACCCCAGCTCTTCGACGGCCGCCAGGGCCGCCTCTCGTGTGAAGGCCAGGACCGTGGGCGGCGTGGGGACGCCCGCCCGTGAGAGCGCCAGGCTCGTGAGGACTTTGTCCCCACAGGTCGCCACGACGGCGGCCCGGTTGACACATCGCACGCCCCACCTCTCCAGAATGGGCAAGACGTACAGTGAATGACTGTACCGGATAGACCGGTCCAGGACCACATCATAGGACGCCGGCCGGCCGTCCAGGCGAAAGACCTGATTCCGGGGGTCGAGCCGCTCGACGGAGACGCCCCGTCGTTCAAACGCCTGAAAAATCAGCTTCTCCTCGACCCGAATCTGCGAACACAGGACAGCAATCCGCATCGTGGCATCCTACGTCGGGTGTCCGGTCTTCGGTGTTCGGCGTCGGGTCTCGAAAGAAACCGAACACCGAACACCTCCCTTTACTCTCCCCAATCCTCCTGGACCTCCGGGGCCAAGCCCAGCTTCAGGGGGGTCACTGAGAGGACCTCCAACTCGGCGCCGCAGTCGCCGCAGGGGATGATCTCCCCCTCCATGAGGTCCTCGGCAAGCCGAATCGGACCCTCGCATTCAGGACACACCGCCGTCATGGGGCACCTCCGAATCCAAAGGTCTCAGGTCTCGGGTCCCGGCCCAGTATTAGACTTGGGTGTCAGAGATCAGCCTTTCCTGGGACCCGATACCCGGGACCTGGGGCCTATCCCCCCATATTCCGCACGACCCGCTCGGCAAACTGCGACGTCCGCACCTCCGTCGCCCCCGCCATCTGCCGCGCCAGGTCATACGTCACGTACCGCTCCTCGAACGTCGCCTCCAAGCCCCGCACGACCCGCCCCGCCGCCTCCTTCCACCCCAGCCACTCCAGGAGCATCACGCCGGACAGGATCAGGGCCGTCGGGTTCGCCTTGTCGAGGCCAGCGAGGTCCGGCGCCGACCCGTGGGTCGCCTCGAAGATGGCGATCCCGTCCCCGACGTTCGCCCCCGGCGCCATCCCCAGGCCCCCCACCTGCGCCGCCAGGGCGTCCGACAGGTAGTCCCCATTCAGGTTCGGCGTCGCCAACACGTCGTACTCCTCCGGCCGTAGCAAC
>JAUQPV010000086.1 GCA_030550225.1 Acidobacteriota bacterium
GAACGCCCGAAAGAGCCATAATCATAGGGAGTCCTCCCGAAGAGGCGATTCCCCTATGATTTCCATCCAACGGAAGCCGACTCGGACGGTCCGTATCGGACGAGTCCTGATCGGGAATGGCCATCCCATCGCCGTCCAGACGATGACGGCGACCCGGACGACCGACATCGATGCCACGCTGGCCCAGATCGAGCGCATGCAGGCGGCCGGGGCGGACATCATCCGCATCGCTGTCGACAGTGCCCGAGACGCTGAGGCCCTGCGGGTTATCCGTCAGCATACGGACGCCGTCCTGGCCGTCGACCTCCAAGAGAACTACCGGCTGGCCGCCGTCGTGGCACCCTACGTGGACAAAATCCGCTACAATCCGGGCCACCTCTACCATCACGAAAAGCATAAGGACGTCCGGGACAAGGTCGCCTGGATCGCCTCGGTCGCCCGGGATCACGGATGTGCCCTCCGCATTGGGGTCAACTGCGGGTCGGTCGACCCTGAATTCCAGCGTCGCTACCTCAACGACCCCTTAACAGCCATGCTCGAGGGCGCCCTCTTCCACTGCGACCTCTTAGACCGCCTGGGATTTGACCAGTACGTCGTGTCCTTGAAGGACTCGGACCCCTACCGGGTCATCGAGGTCAACCGTCGGTTTGCCGAGAAGCGGCCGGACGTGCCCCTCCATCTGGGCGTTACCGAGGCAGGCCTGCCCCCGATGGGAATTGTCAAGACCCGTATCGCCTTGGAAGCCCTCCTGGCCGAGGGCATCGGCGATACGATCCGGGTCTCCTTAACCCTGCCCAACGACCGGAAACACGAGGAAGTCCTCGTCGGCCGTCAAATCATCGAGGACGTCTACCAGGGGCGCTTCCTGAACGCACCCCGGACGGCCCTCCGGGGCTTGAACATCGTCAGTTGCCCGAGCTGTTCCCGGGTCGAAAACGAACGGTTCGTCGAGCTGGCCGAACAGGTCCGGGCCTTGACGGCCTATGCCAAGGACTACGACATCACCATCGCCGTCATGGGCTGTCGGGTCAACGGCCCAGGCGAGACGGATTCGGCCGACCTGGGCCTCTGGTGTGGTCCGACCCATGTGAACCTGAAGCGGGGTCCTGAAAAGATCGGCACTTATACCTATGACGAGATCCTGCCTCGCCTTCGGGAGGAGCTGGACCGCTTGATTCGTCAGCGCTTCGGCTCGCCGGGGACGTCCCCGGCGGACGTCCGGGAATCGGCCGATGTGGCACCGTAGCCTCAAGGTTCGGTCCGGCTATGCCCTTTGGGGGTCCATGGGTTTAGCCCTGCTGGCCCTGGGGCTCGGGATAGGAGACCTGGGGGGAGGGACCTTTCCCCTGAAGGCTTGCTTTCAGGGGATCCCGGGCGAGCTCCGAGGCTTGCCCTTGGTCTGGCGGGGGACCCCCATCGGGGTCGTCGTCCGCGTGGTCCCGCCGCAGGGCGACGACCGATGTACGTGGGTCGTACTCCGAGTCCAGAGCATGTATCGGGGCCGGATTCCCGTCGATAGCGTCGTATACGTCCACCCGGGGCAAGCCCTGGAACTGGTCGTCCTGGACCCCGGGTCGCCGGCCCTGCGACCGCCGGCAGTCCTCCCCGGTCGACCGGCCACGGTCGCCCCCATCGAGCGGGCCTGGATCGATCAGCTCCAGCGGTATAGAGATTTGTGTAGCACATGGGTCCGGGGGTTCCGCCGGTGGGTCCGCTCAGGACAGGCCGCCGCCGACCTCCGGGGGGCTCGGCAAGATCTATTGCATGGCCTCGCTCAGAGGTCCATCCTCGGACCCTGCTTGTCATGGAGCGAGCGACGTCTCATCTACACCCTTCTCCGCCAGTGGATGGACCTCCGAGACGGACTTCAAACGTACGGATACCCGCCGTCCGAATTCGACCCCCTGATCCACCGACTCCACGCCCTGTGGACGGACCGAGTCTGCGACCCGACGTTGTATGAAAGGGGCACGGACCCATGATCGATGCCAGCATGGCCACGCTGATTCGCCAGGTCGAGGCCCCCTGGGCCCGTATCTTTGAACGGCTCGATTGGTCCGCCTTCGGGGCCCAGTACCGCTTGGACCGGATGCGACCGACCGACTTAGAGGCCGTGTTCGCCATCGAGCGGCAGACCTACCGGGACCCGTGGCCGCGATATACATTCCTCCACGAAATGCTGGACAACCCGAAGGCCGTCCTGCGGGTCATCCGGACCCGGACCCCGCCGGTCCGCCTGGTGGGTTACTTCACCCTCCGACTCGAGAAGAACCTGGTCCATCTGACGAATATCACCCTCCACCCCGAATACCGGGGCCGGGGCCTGGGGCACTATGCCCTGGCTTACGCCATGTACCTGGCCTGGACATTGGGCGCCCAAACGATGTATCTGGAAGTCCGTGTCCACAACGAACGGGCCATCCGCCTCTACCGGAAGTTCGGCTTCCGGACGGTCCGGCTCATCCCCCACTACTACCCCGATGGAGAAGACGCCCTCCGGATGGAGGCTCCCCTGGTGGAAGGCCTTGGGACGTGAGGTGCGAGAGAGCCTCGGGCCAGTTTCCTGACTTATACTTCCCAGCAACCCGGCAGTTCGGGAGTTCGGCAATCCGGCATAAATGGGCGATGAGGAGTCATCCTGAACCTACCGTCAAGGTGGGGGTATCCGGCCACGGCCGAATCCCCGAACTGCCGAATGCCCGAATGGCCGATATGGATAGGATGCAAGCCTATCAGACATTGCGGTCCACGGCCCTCCAGTGCCCTCGGTGTCACCTGGCCCAGACCCGGACCCAGGTCGTCTTCGGGGAAGGCTCCCTGGAGGCCCTCGTCATGCTCGTCGGTCAGGGCCCCGGTCGGGTCGAAGACCAGACGGGCCGGCCCTTCGTCGGACCGGCTGGCCGGCTCCTCGACCAGGCTCTCGAGACCGTCGGCCTCGCCCGTTCCGACCTCTACGTGACCAACGTCATCAAGTGCTGGGCCTTCCAGACCGTCGGCGGCCGACGACAGGACCGACCCCCCACGGCGGCTGAACGTAAGGCCTGCGCCGTATGGCTCTCCCAGGAGATCCAGATCGTGAATCCCCAGATCATCGTGTGCCTGGGCGCCCCGGCCGCCCAAGCCTTCCTCGGAAGCCGCTTTAAGATGACGACCGACCGGGGCCGGTGGAACCCGACTCCCGAGGGCCGTTGGGTCATCGCTACCTACCATCCGGCCTACATCCTGCGTCTGAAGAGCCTCGACGAAGCGGCCTACGAACGAACTTGGCAGGCGTTTCTGGACGACTTTCGCCAAGTCGCCGCCAAGGCCCGGGAGCTCCAGAAATAGGGGGCTGGGTGTCGAATGTTCGGTAAATGGCTTCAACAGCAGGCGTCGGGCACGACGTCTGAAGCCTCGCCGACGCCGTCCGACGGGATCTGCTCGGCCAGCCGGCGGGCCTGCTCGGCGAGACCTACCTCGACCCGCTCCCGTAAAGCCGCCTCGATGACCCGCTGGACCATCGGGCCACAACATCGCCCCGACGGATTCGTGATGTGGCACCACTTGCCCGTCCGAGCGCCCGTGTACTGCTGGATGTCCTCAAGGGAGTCACAGCACCCCCGGACGACGATCTCTTCCCGAATCGTCTCGGCCAAAACGCCGATGCAGTAGCAGACAGGAATCGGCGGCGTGTCGACCTTATAGCTCACCCGGGTCCGGACTTCCGCCTCGACGATGACCAGGTCAGCACCCCGATGGAAGTAGACGACTGGACACCCCAAATGCGGACAGAAGCGGAACCCCTTGAAGCGGTCCGTCAGGGCCTTGACCTGGGGCCACCCAGCCTCCCGTACGTGGGATATTAGCGTGATGTTCTGGGGCACCGGCCAGGAGGCCCGCCCGCAGTGGGGACACACCGTCGGGTCCTCCCGCCAGGCCCCCTCTAACGCCTGCCCGAAAAGGGTCACCAGACCCATCGCCCTCTTCCTTAGCAGGGCCGTTCGGCCCGTGAGAATCCGGATGAATTCAGCCCTTCCGATCCTTCGAGAAAAGCGAATGGCGAACGTACCTCTCCGATCCGCCGTTCACCATCCCGTATCCCCCTATAATCGTATCATCCTGCACAGCAGGACATCCGGGCGACGTCCCGGCCAAAGGACTGGGACGCCAGCCGCAGGCCCTCGACCATCGTCAGGTAGGGCGCCAACGTGCTTGCCAGGTCGCTGACCCGCAAGCCGACCTGAAGGGCCAATTGGGCCGCGTAGATGACCTCGCCGGCATTGTCGGCCACGATGTGCACGCCCAGCAGACGGTCCGTGGCGGCATCGGCCACGAGCTTAAACAGGCCCCGCGTGTCCTGGTTGACCCACGCCCGGGCGAGGACCGCCACGGGCATGACGGTCGTCCGCACTTCATAGCCCTGCTCCCGGGCCTGCGTCTCGGTCAGGCCGACGGCCGCTACGGTCGGGGTCGTGAAGGTTATCCGGGGGACGACCGAGAGGTCGACCCGCCGATGGTTACCACCAAGGGCGTTTTCCGCCGCCACGGTCCCCTCATAGGCGGCCACATACACAAACTGCGGCGAACCCGTGCAGTCCCCGGCAGCCCACACGCGGGGATTCGTCGTCTGCAGGAATTCGTTCACGACGATAGCGCCCCGCCGGTCCGTCTCGACGCCGGCTCGGTCCAGGCTGAGTCCGTCTGTATTGGGGCGACGCCCCGTAGCGACGAGGACGTCGGCGACCTCTAAGCTTCGGAGCTCACCGCCCACTTGGACCCACAGGCGCTTCCCCACCGGCGTCCGCTCGACCCGTCGGACCTGGGCCGCCGTGAGGATTTCGATGCCCTCCTCCCTGAGGGCGGCGGCGAGGGCTTCGCTGACCTCCGGCTCCTCGAAGGGTGCGATCCGGGGCAAAATCTCTATCAACGTCACCCGCACGCCGAGCCGAGCAAAGAGTTGGCCCATCTCAAGGCCGATGGCATTGGCCCCGATGACGGCCAGCGACGTCGGAAGCGCCTCGAGGTCCATCGCCGTCGTGCTCGTGAGATATCCGGCTTCGGCCAAGCCCTCTATCGGCGGGACGGCTGGCGAGGCACCCGTGGCGAGGACATAAGCCGGCGCCCGGACGGTCCGCCCGTCGACGGCCAAGGTCTCCCCGTCGATGAACCGGGCCCGCCCCTGCACGAGGTCCCAATCGTATAGCTCGATGAGGTCCTCATATTTCTCCTTCCGCAAGGCCCGAACGAGCTCGTCCTTTTGAGCGACCAGGGCCCGCCAGTCGACGGGTCCGGCCTGGGTCGGAATGCCCGCATAACCATGGTGCCGGACCAGGTGGTAGACCTCGGCCGCCCGGAGGAGGAACTTGCTGGGGACACAGCCGACGTTGACGCAGGTCCCGCCCAGCGTCCCCGCCTCGACCATCAGGACGCGGGCCCCGAGGTCCCGGGCGCGGATGGCCGCCGCGAAAGCCGCCGACCCGGACCCGACGATGACGAGGTCATAAGCGCCTCTCTGGGTCCTGCCATGGACGGGCCGCTCCTGAGACACGGACTCGACAGACCCGGCCCGTCCCAGGAGCGAAAGCTCGCCGGGCCGGTAGCCGGCCTTCCGGATGGCTTCCCGCCATCGCTCGGGGTCGGCCGTCTCCTCAGCCTCGAAGACGGCCTCGCCCTGCCGGAAGTCGGCCCGCACGTTCCGGACGCCGACGCCCTCTAAGGCCCGGCGGACGGAGACCTCGCAGTGCTCGCACGTCATCCCCTCGATCCGAAGTTTCCACTGGAAGGCCATCGGCCACCTCCAGATTCGGCAATTCGGCAGTCCGGCAGATGAGCAGATAGGACTGATGCGGTTCTATGCCGGGGGTTGGGAACAGAATCCGAGACCCAACGTAATGACCATTGCCTATCTGCCGACCTGCCTGATTAAGCTTTGCGTCACTCGGCCCACTCGACCCGGTAGCCCATCGTCTCGATGCGAGCCTGAAGTTGCGTTCGGAGTTCCGACGGGGGGACGTCCCGGAAGCGGACCCGGGCGCTCCCCTCCGGATACTTCACCTCCGCTCCGACGACGCCCGGCAGGCGCTCAAGGGCCGCCCGAATGCCGACGGCACACGCGGCACAGTCCATCCCTTCGACCCGGAAACGGACTTCCTGAAGGGCGACGGACGCCGGTTTTCCGGCCGAAGCGCCGCCCAGCAAGGCATTCACGTAGTTCGGGAACAGGGCCACGGCCAAGACGAGGGCGGCGATAGGCCACAGGGCGATACGGTTGAAGCGTTGCAGACGATGGACCCACCGGGGCGCCGACGGCGAGACGGTACAGCAGGCATCAGACCCCTCAGGTGAAGTCGGTACGCAACAAGCGTCCGGGACGCTTTCGGTCCCACCGGGAGACACCGGGCTATCGGGCGTTCCCGTCGGGGCCGGCCGCGGCCGACGGTACGTCAGATAGAAGGCCACTCCGAGGGCCCCCAGGGCCACGGCCAGAAAGTAAGGTCGGTAGGCGGCCAACTGTTGGGCCAGGCCGGCGCTGGAGACGCCGACGGCCAGGGCCACCAGCGGAAGCCAGCAACAGGCCGAGGCGGCTAGGGCCGACAGGATGGCCCCGCCGACGGCCCAGGACGCCCACCGGTGCGTTCGGGTCTCGTTTGGATGCATCGGCACCTCCTTGGACGGGCTTCGACGGGCAATAGGGCAATCAGCTTTTCAGGCATTCGGCAGATGGGCAGGTCGGCAGATGGGCCAGGGGACGGGAAAAGCCGCCCCCGACGCCCTAAGCCCATCGCATCCTGCATCCCGTATAATCAGGAACCCTATCGCCTACGGGTTCTCGGGCGCGTACGCTTCCACGTCCGGGAGGAGCGAGGCCAGGGTGAACCAGTACATGTAAGCGACGGGCAGGGGGCGGTCCGGGTCGCCGGGGGCCTCGACCCGGACCCAACGGCCCTTTTCGACGTACGTGAGCCGGACCCTTAGGTCTCCGAGGCGGTCCTCGAGGGATCCCCTCTTCTGCGTCTGTCTCTTTACG
Organism: Acidobacteriota bacterium; assembly: GCA_030550225.1. GTDB lineage: Bacteria > Acidobacteriota > HRBIN11 > HRBIN11 > HRBIN11 > HRBIN11. The sequence continues at coordinate 7,007 of JAUQPV010000086.1, forward strand.
TCTTCAAAGAGATAGGCCCGCATGACTGAATCGGCTTGGACGACGACGACCATGTCCTTGAGGTGGACGCCTTTCGGCTTTGGCCGTCGGAGCCATACGGGAAACAGGACTTGATCTCGAAAGAGATGGTACCGGCGGTACGGGTCTTGGTAGTAATTACGGTCGTAGCCGGTCTTCAGGGATAGGACCGTCGTCTGCGGATACCGCTTTTTCCAGTCGCCCCAGGAAATCATTTCGGAGGGGAGAAGTGTGAGCTTCAGACCGGCCCGGGCCGCCGGACCCGTGACGGCCCGCATCATCCCCTGGCTCCACAGGCTCTCTTGAGTCGGTGCCGGCTGGCGGTCGTAAAGGAGGAGGTTCGAGTTGTAGAGAAGGCCGCTGACGCCGAATTCCCGGACCTGGCCCCCGACATTGCGGTCGAAGACCAGGGCCGAATTGCACAGCGGACAATAAGTCACCAGGATGGGCGTCCCGCTGAGCGTGTCGTTGACCGCCTCATGCCAGACGAGGACACGCAGGGGGTAAGCTCGGGTTTCTGTCCCGATGCGGACGCCGATGACCCAGTCGTCGGCGTCCAAGCCCCGGGCCTGCTCCGCCGGCAGGACAGGCGGGTGGGTCAGGGCCGGAATCCCGTCTTTCGGGGGTCCACCCCGGAGGATTTGGTCCCGGGGGACGAGGCTGAAGCTCACGTCAAACCCGTTCCAGTCATCGGCCGCCCGGGCCAGGGCCATCAAGCCGGCGATAGGGGCCATGAAGAGCACCCCGATTCGCCAGCCGGCGATCCTGCCAACGTGAGTGAAACCCCTCATACTGGCCCCTCCGGTATCTCCGATGCTACACCGTTCAGATACAGAGTTTCAGCCTAAAATGCTACGTCTGCACGTGCGTGGGGGACGGACAGGGGTCTGGGATAGGAGGTGTGGGATCTGAGGTGAGGGATACAGGATACAAAACGCAAAGCTGATGCGCATTTTTAAGGGATCGGCGATGATTCGGTAGGAAGCCCCCCTTGAGGTGTCACCAGAATGATGCCCCTACGCCCCCGAAAGATGCCTCTATCGGGGTTGCAAGTGCAGCACGCGATTTTCCTAACGCTTCATCCGCTGACCGTTCGCTATTCCCTATCTGCCGTTCGCCATGTAGATGCCGGCATGACGGTTGGCAAAGAGCATAGGGGGATTTCTGTTCGCTATTCGCTATTCGCCGTTCGCTGTTCGCCGTTTGCTCCTCGCGGCGCCGTCCAGGGCCGCACGGGGCCGATTCAGCTGGTCGTCCCGGTCTGGACCCCGTGGGCGGCCAGGTACAGTTGAAGCGCTATCGACGCGCCGAGCAGGGCGGCGACGGCTACGAAGGCTTCCATCGGCATGGCTTCGACCCCCATGCCCATATGTTAACAGAGTGGTTCGGTCCGTGGAAACCCCGATGAATTCAGCTTTTCCGACCCTCCGAGAATAGCGAACAGCGAGTAATGGCGAACAGGGAATGGTCTTTCCACCGTTCACGATTCGCCGTTCGCCACTCCTTTGGGCAGGTCGGCCGTCGGCCGATAGGGCCAGGGAACGGAAGAAGCCGTCCCCGAGGCCTCCCGCCTCTCCGTATCCCGTATCTCGCATCTCGTATCCCGCATCCTTGAAAATTGTACTTCTCGGGAGGTGGGAAAGGCCGATTCGACGCCATCCTCACGGGCCAAACGGCCTTGGGTGTTGGGCGTCCGGCCACCTGTCCCCGAATCCCGAGCACCGAGGCCCTACCTGGCCCGGGGAAGTATGCGCTTTGTATCTTGCGTATCGCATCCGTCGAAGCGAGTCGCAACCTGCGACCCGGATTAACCGCCCACTCAGGCCTCCCCGTAGTCGTAGACCTCGAAGCTGATCTCCCGGACCTCTTCGCCCTCCCATTTGTAGCGGGGTTGTTTCACCCACTGGCCGTCGACGAACTTGGGCT
>JAUQPV010000087.1 GCA_030550225.1 Acidobacteriota bacterium
GGGTGATCGAGATGTCGCGGGGGTGTCTTAACGGCAGGACGGAGTAGGGACCACCCTCGCCCGTTCGGTCTCGGTGGCCGTTCATCTCCGAAACTCCGTGAGGCCGTCCGCTATCTTAGCGTCGCGAGCTTGTAAAATCGTTGGTAGAGTTTAACCTGTACGTGAGGCTTTGGAAGGCCGGGCGTCATCCCGGCGTTTTCCTGACCCGGCACCGCCAGTTATGGCGGCATCTCTCCCATCCCGACCCTGGGAGTTATTTATCCCGGTGCCGACCTTAGAAAACCGGCCGTCATGCGGTGTTTCCTGAGCAGGGCCCCACTGTAAGTGGGGCCCCTACCCAATCGTTTCCCTCGGTCGATAGAGGAGGGCAGGTTCTGTTCACATTTCCACGGAGTGAGCATGTCGAATGCATTGTTTCCATTGTCCCATGAGCACGGCTCCAGTCGACCGTCCCGATCTCACGTCCCGGATCCCGCATCTCGTATCTCGCATCCCATATCCCGTAGCGGTGTCCTCCATCTCCCGACCGCAGGGCCGGCCGGCCCATGCCTACAAATCCGAATAGTAGCAACGGAGCACTGATATGCACACGTCCATCCTCATTTGGGCGGCCTTTGCCGTCTTCATCCTCCTGATGTTGGCCTTAGACCTGGGGGTCTTCCACCGGCGGGCCCATGTCGTGGCTTTGCGGGAAGCGCTCTTATGGAGCGCCGTGTGGATCGTCTTGGCCCTGGCCTTCAACGTTGGCGTTTACTTCTGGCGGGGGTCTCAGACGGCTCTGGAGTTCCTGACGGGCTATCTCATTGAGAAGTCCCTGAGCGTGGACAACATCTTTGTATTCTTGCTCCTCTTTCAATACTTTCAGGTCCCGGCCCAGTACCAACATCGGGTCCTTTTCTGGGGTATCTTAGGGGCCCTCGTCATGCGTGCTATCTTCATCTTGGGGGGCATCGCCCTCATTCATCGTTTTCATTGGGTCGTGTACGTATTCGGGGCCGTGCTGATCGTCTCCGGCGTCCGGATGGCCGTCCAGAAGGGGAAAGAGGTGCATCCGGAGCGCAACCCCGTCCTGCGTCTCCTCCGGCGTTTCCTGCCGGTCTCGCCGACGTATGTCGGTGGCCGCTTTTTCGTGAAGCAGGCCGACCGATGGATGGCCACGCCCCTCCTGGTCGTCCTGGCCGTCGTCGAGACGACCGACCTCGTCTTTGCCGTCGACTCGATCCCGGCCATCTTCGCTATCACGCTGGACCCCTTCATCGTGTACTCCTCGAACGTATTTGCCATCCTGGGTCTGCGGGCGCTGTACTTTGCCCTGGCAGGGGTCATGCACCTGTTTCATTACCTGCACTATGGTCTTTCGGCCATCCTGGTCTTCGTCGGGTTCAAAATGTGGATATCGAACGTCGTGAAGATTCCCGTGGTCCTTTCCCTGGGCGTCGTGGGGGCCATCTTGACGGTGTCGGTCGTCCTTTCACTCCTCCGACCGGCGCCGGCGGCCGTCCCGGCGAACCCGTCGTCCCGGGCTGAAGAGGACGGCTGAGGGCTCATAGGGGCGGGCGGCGTTCAGGAGGGGGATGCCGGGATGACGCCCGGCGTTCTGGAACCGTTATGGCTCATTTTATATTCGTTGACGGGTCCGGCCGGCGTGGTCTATAGTCAAGGGCTGATCGGGGTGCGGCGTCTGAGGAAGAATTATGCACTGAGGCCGCACGGAGGGGCATCTCGTCCTGCCCTCAGGACATTTCGGGAAGGCCAACGGAGATGCCCCGGGTTCAATTCCCAATTCCCAAATTCGCAATCTGCAATTCGCAATCATTTGGAAGGGGGTCGCCCATGTGCGGCATCATCGGGTACGTCGGTCCCCGGGACGTCGTGACGGTCCTGATGGAGGGCCTGAAGCGGCTCGAGTATCGGGGGTACGACTCGGCGGGCATCGCTGTCGTCCGGGACGGCCGTCTGGAGGTCCGCCGCTGTGCGGGTAAGGTCCGGCAGTTAGAGGCCATCCTCCACGAGCATCCCGTCGCCGGGGATTACGGCGTCGGTCACACCCGGTGGGCCACGCATGGAAAGCCCTCCGAGGAAAATGCCCATCCGCATCGGGATTGCCGGGGTCGGCTGGTCGTCGTCCACAATGGGATCATCGAGAACTACCTGAGTCTGAAGCGTCCATTGACCGAGCGGGGTCATCGGTTCGGGACCGAGACGGACACGGAGGTCATCGCTCATCTGGTGGAGGAGGCCGACCGGGGCGACTTGGTCGAGGCCGTCCTGGCGGCGGTCCGGCAACTTCGGGGGGCCTATGCCTTTGTGGTCCTCCATGCGGACGAGCCCGGCGTGCTGGTCGGGGTCCGGAACGGGGCTCCGCTCGTCGTGGGCCTGGGTTCCGGAGAAGCCTTCTTAGCCTCGGACATCCCGGCTGTCCTGGAGTACACGCGGGACTTCATCTTCTTGGACAATGGGGAGGTCGCCGTCGTGCGACAGGACGACGTCCGGGTCCTGCGGTTTTCCGGCGAGCCTATCGCCAAGCCCGTCCGGTCGGTTCCTTGGGACCCCGTGATGGCCCAGAAGGGCGGCTACCGACACTTCATGCTCAAGGAGATCCACGAACAGCCCCGGGCCGTCCGGGATACCCTCCTGGGTCGGTTTTCGCTCGAACACGGCCGGGTCGACCTGGAGGGGATGGAGGGAATCGCCGAACGTCTTCGGGTCGTCCGGCGGGTCCTCCTGATCGCCTGTGGGACGTCCTATCATGCCTGTCTGGTGGGCCGGCACATGATCGAGGGCCTGGCGCGTCTGCCGGTGGAGACGGACTATGCCTCGGAGTTTCGGTATCGGGACCCTGTCGTCTCGGCCGACACGCTGGCCGTGTTTGTGTCCCAGTCCGGCGAGACGGCGGACACGCTGGCGGCCCTCCAGCATGTCAAGGAACGGGGTCTCTTGACGGTCGGCATTTGCAACGTCGTTGGGAGCCTGATGTCCCGGGAGGTCGATGCCGTCCTGTACACCCACGCCGGGCCTGAGATCGGCGTGGCCTCGACGAAGACGTTCACGACCCAATTGGTCGCCCTCTATCTGCTGGCCCTGTACCTGGCGCAGGTCCAGGGCCGGATGGACCCCTCGCAGGTCGCCGCCCATCTGACGCCCCTGCATGCGCTACCCCGGACCTTGGAGGAAGCCCTCCAGCAAGAGGAGGCCATCGCCCAGGTCGCCCGGGAGGTCGCCCACTGTACGAACTTCCTGTATTTGGGTCGGGGCATTCATTATCCCATCGCCCTGGAGGGCGCCCTGAAGTTGAAGGAGATTTCGTACATCCATGCCGAGGGCTATCCGGCCGGAGAGATGAAGCATGGCCCGATCGCCCTCATCGACGGGAACATGCCCGTCGTCGCCCTGGCCCCGCGGGACGGCACGTTCGAGAAGATGCTCAGCAACATGTCGGAGGTCAAGGCCCGGGACGGCCGTCTCATCGCTGTCGCCCACGACGACGACCCGGCCCTGCGAAGCCTAGCCGACTTCGTGATCCAGATGCCTCACCTGTCGACCTACCTGGACCCCGTCGTCATGGCCGTCCCGATGCAACTCCTGGCCTATCATGTGGCCGTCCGGCGGGGCTGTGACGTCGACCAGCCCCGGAATCTGGCCAAGTCCGTCACCGTCGAGTAACCGGCCCTGGGTGGAGTGACCCGAGGTACGACCGTGAGATGGCCGGTGCGACTGGTCGGTTTGATCGGCTTCGTATTCGGTCTGTCGGGTAGCGCGGCCCACGGGATGGCCTGCATGACGCCGGAACTTCGGGCCTCGGTCGCCATCGTCTATCGGCAGGCGTATGAGGGCTTCCTGGACGGAGCTCTGGCGGCCATGCGGGAGCTGGCCGACCGGTCACCGGACTGTCCCATCCTGCAGGCGTACTGGAGCGACCTCCTGCAGTGGCAACTCCTGAACCGCTGGATTCATGAGGACGTCCGGCGCGACGTCGAGGAAGCCTTCCAGACGGCGACCGACCGGGTCATCCGCCAGGCCCAGAAGCGTCGACCGGGCCGGGTCCACGACCCGGAGGAGGCTTTCGCCTATGCGGCCGTCTACCTGCTTCGGGCGCAGTGGTACGGCTTCTTGGAGCGCTGGTGGAGTGTCGTCGAGCCCCTCCGCCGGGGCAAAGCCTGGCTGGACCGGGCCTATGAGTTAGACCCCCAAAATCCTGAGGTCCAATACTACATGGGCGTGTACCTGTATGTCCTGGACCGTTCTTCGTGGGTCTTCCACGTCCTGCGGTGGTTCCTGGCGATCCCCGGCGGCGACCGGAGACGGGCATGGACCCTCCTCGGGCAGGCCCTCCCGCAGCGGAGTCTCCTCCAGGGTGAGATCCGTGTCGTCGTGACGGGCTTCCTCCAGTATGAAGGCCGCTGGCTGGAGGCCCTGGACCAGCTTCGGCAGATCCGAACCGACTATCCGGAAAACCCGTTCTTCCACTTCTGGGAGGGCCTCTTCTATGAACGGGTCGCCGTCGACTACGAACGGGCTTTTCAGGTCTATCAGGACATCTGGGAGCGGACCCGGTCCGGTACCGACCCGCGCTATAATCGTTGGGTCGCCTTTCAGGCCCGGTACCGGATGGGTTACGCCGCCTATAAGCTGTTCCGTTTTTACGATGCCGAGCAATACTTCCGGGACGTCCTGGCGATGAACGACCGGGACCCCCCGTGGGTCATCCCGTGGACCTACCTGGCGCTGGGCCATCTCTACCGGGACTGGGGCCGCTTCGATCAGGCCCGGGAAGCTTACAGCCGGGTCTTGCAACTGCCCCCCGTCGTGGACTCCCGGACCCGGGCCTCGGCGGCTTTGCGGGAGGACTATACGGCACCTTACTGGCAGGTTTACCCTCGCTACGTACAGGGCCGGGTCCGGCTGGCGGAGCGCTCGATCGCCGAGGGCTGTACCTACTTTGAACGGTGGCGGTCGACGGCCGACGACCCCGTCGCCCGTCTGGGCCTGGGGGAGTGCAGTCTGGCCCGGGGCGATACGAAGGCGGCCCTTCAGCACTTCCAGACCGCCGTGGGTCTAACCAGCGGCCCCGGCATGAGTTGGGCCCAGGCAAAAGCCGCCCTCTATCTGGGGATGCTCTACGAGGCATCGGCCCGGGACAAGGCCCGTCAGTACTACACCCAGGTCCGGGCCTACCCCCAGGTCCCCTGGGACATCGCCCAGGCCGCCGCCTTCCGGAAGGCTCGTTTAGAACACGTCGGAGGTGCCGGTGAAGTTCACACCGCCCCCTGACCACGGTACGTTGGACGCATACTATATCGCCGACGTCCTGGCCGCCCTCTATCGGTCCGGCCGGACGGGTGCCCTTCGGGTCGAGAAGGGCGTCTTCTTGAAGACCCTCTATGTCCAAGACGGTCAAGTCGCTTACGCCTCTTCGAACGCCCAGTCGGACCGTCTGGGCGAGGTCCTCGTTCGCCACGGGTTGTTGACGCCAGAACAGTTGGATGATGCGATGAAGCGCCTCCAGCCGGACGTATCCCTCGGGAAGGTCCTCGTCCAACTGGGCTACCTGTCTCCCAAAGAGCTCGTCCAGGGCGCCCATCTCCAGGTGGCGGCCGTCGTGGACAGCCTCTTTCAGTGGACCGAGGGTACGTACCACTTCATGGAGGGCCCCCTGCCAAAGCAGGTCGTGAACCTCCATATCCCCCTGCCGGCCCTCGTCTTGGAGTATACGGCCCGCCATGCGCCGGTCGCCTGGGTCCGGCGGTACCTGCCCGAGGACCACGAGGCCCGGGCCAGCCTGCTGGAGACCTTCTATCGGGTCCAGCCGGAGATGAGCCTACCCTCGGAGGTCGAGGAAGTCTTTACGTGGCTGGATGGCCAATCGACGGTCGAGGAGATCGCCGCCCGGACGGGCCGGGAGGCCTTCTTTATCGCTAAGGTCATCGTCGGGCTGGGTGTCCTGGGCCTCGCCGAGGTGACCCTCACGCCCCGTCCAGTCTCGGTCCCCGAGACAGTTCCGGTTTCGTCCGAATCCCAGCCTGTGAGTCCACCGACGAAGGTGCCCCCGACCCCGACCGAGACCCTTCGGGTCGTGACAGCCGAGATGGAAGCCCCTCGGCCCGAACCCGAAGCCCCGCCGCCCACCCGACCGCCGGCGCCGCCTCCGACTCAACCCCTTACCGGGGTCGTCACCGTACCCCAGCGTCACTACCGCCGGCGGGTGGCCGCCGCTGTACGGCTTCGACGGGTGGCCGTCGCCGTCTTCCTGACTGTCCTGGCCCTTGGCTTATCCGGCCTGGCCCTTTGGGTCTGGCGCCAAGGCCGTTCGCCCCAGCCCGTCCCTACGGAAGTTCCCCCGACTCGACCACCAGCTCCACCAGCCCCGGTACCACCGACTCCGACTGCTCCGGCGGCGGAGGCGCCGACGCCGCCGACCGAATCCCTAACCCCCGCGCCGACGCCGTCCCCCCCGACGCCTTCAGGCCCGCCGCCTGTGGCCGTGACGGTCGAGACCCCGCCGGCCCCCGGCCCCGGCTCCGGTCCGGAAGTCGCTCCCCTCATTGAGCAAAGGGAACTCTCGACGGCGGCCCGCCGGTCATCTGAATGGCTCCGTCGGCAAGACCCGCAGGCCTGGACCGTCCAGGTCGAGCTGGCCTGCCGGGTTGAGACCGTCGTCCAGGCCCTTCGGCAGGTCCGAAACCCCGAACAGATGTATGTCCTGCCGAAGTCGTTCCGGGGCCAGCCGTGTTACGTCATCGGGTACGGCGTCTTCTCCGACCCGGCCGCCGCCGAAGAGGCCCGCCGGACGCACCTCTCCGAGGACCTCCTCCGTCAGCCGAGCCCGCCGCGCGTCATCTCCGTCCGCCAGATCCGCCGACTGGCCGGAGAATAAGGTTTGGGTGTACGGAGTGACGGGGTACCGAAGGGATGGAGGGATGAAGGTGACGGAGTGACGAGGTGATGAAAGTGACGAAGTGCGGGACGGAATCCCCCGCCATCGATCCCTTTACTTCGTCACCCCGTCACTTTGTCACTCCATTGCCTGCTTAGCTCCCGACGTTCAGCGCCGCATGCCTTTTCACCGAGCCGCATGGGCCTGGGAGACGGCCCCAAAGGTATCCAGGGACCTGTCGCCCGGAAACATGCGCATGATGCAAGGCCTAAATGTCCGTGGACGCTCGCCTCGGTCCGTTTTGAACCGACCGATCCCCGTCCGCCGGGCCGCTCGTCCGACGCTCCCTCGACCCGTCGGGATCGAGCGGCTCTGGCAGCCTTTCCGGCGTCCCGGTCGGGACCTTTCTCTGGACCAGCGGTTGACGTTGGTCCGTCTCATCGCCCAGGCCCTCCGATTTGGCGTCTCGGTCCCCGACGTGCTTCGGAGCTTGGCGCCCGCCGACCGCTTGGGCGGGACGTTCCGCCGGATGGCCGACACGATGATGGAGGGCGCGGCCCTCTGGGAAGTCCTTCGGGACGTGGGATTTGAGCCCGACGAGGTCGTAAGCGTCCGGGCCGCCGAAGCCACGGGCCAATTCGACCGGTTGATCCCGTCCTTGGTCCGACGGATAGAGTTGAAGCGGTCGGTCCGACAGAGCGTTCGGTCGGCCCTGGGTCGGCAGGTCCTGACGTTGGTCCTGGCCAGCGTGACGGTCTGGGTCTTGGCGGAACGCTTCTTGCCGACGGTCGCGGCGGTCGTCCGCGAGGTCGGTGGGACGGTGCCGGCCTGGTGCGTAGGCATCCTTCGCCTGGGTCAGTGGGGCTTGCCGGTGATCGTCGGGATGACGATCCTGGCTTGGTGGGCCACCGGGCAGGCGCCTTCGAGGCTTCAGGGATGGGCTGACGCCTGGGTCGGTCGTATCCCGGGCCTGCGGCAGGTCGTCCTCGAGATGGACTGGGGTCAGGCATTCCTGACAGCCGCCGCCGGAGAGCAGGCCGGCGTGGGTTCCAGCCGGGCTTGGGCGATGGCCGCCCAGGCCTGCCGGACGACCCGGGTCCGCCAGGCCTGCCAGGCCCTCGCCGGTTACCTGACAGAGGCGCCGATCGTCGGAGACTCTCGACGGGTCTTCTATGAGGCGGGCTTTCCCTCGATGGACGCCCTGGCCATTCAGACGGGCCTGCGGACGGGCGACCTGGCGGGCGTCTTGTATGAGTCGGGTGAGGCCCACATGCGCCAGGCAGTGGCGTCGGCCGAGGCCCTGCAGGACGTCTTGGCCGACGCCGTGTTGGTCGTCGTCGGCCTCCTGGTGGCGGCCATCGTGCTCGGCGGCTACGTGCCCCTTTTTCAAGCGTACGGCCGTCTCGGGTGAGGTCCGCCATGCAAGTCGCCTTTCTCGTCTACGAGTGCATGGCTGAGTGGAAACCGGCGACACCGGTCGAGTGCTGGATTTGCGGCCACGGGACGCCCCTGGTCGTCGAGGGGGTCCCATTGTGCCTGGGATGTCTGCTGGCGACCCGGGGCCTCCGCACGGGCCGACCGCCGGGACCGGCCAGCGTATACATGTATCCCTCCATCGTCGGCGAAGCCTTTCCGGACGCCTCGAGTGGGCAGGCCGTGGCCCTCCGGCAGGCGGAACTCCTCTCCCCGACGGCCGGCCCGGTCTGTCTGTACGAGGTCGAGCGGATAGCCCTGACTCGGGAATTCGGGACGCCCGACGTCGCCCGTCTCCTGAAGCTTCCTGCCGGGTCCGGCCGGCCGGCCTCACCCCTGCCGGCGGCAGTCCGTCGTTTGTGGCCCCTCGAACGGGCCCGTTCCACGGGGATCATCCCAGTCGAGGCGGTCCTCCAGGGAAACGGTCGAATCCATCTGGCGTTGGCTGGCCTGCCGGCCGAGGGCGACCTCCTGGACCTGTTGGGTGCCTGCCTGGCCCACGTCACCGAGCTGGCCGTCCAGATGACGGCCCTGGACCCCCGGCAGGAACGGGAAGCCCTCCTGACGTGCCTGTACACGGAGGGCCTCCCTCGGCGGATCG
>JAUQPV010000088.1 GCA_030550225.1 Acidobacteriota bacterium
TCCTCCAGGCTCATCCCCAGAGCATCGACCAAATTGTCATGCCCCTGTAAAAGAGCCTGGAATTGATCGTGCAGGGCCTGAATCTCGGGATTCTGCGCCATGAAACCCCCTTAGGGAATTGCGGATTGCGAATTGGGGTGGGGAGGCCTCAAGCCGTGAACCCAACATCTGCACCTTGCTCCCGTATCCTGCTTCTCTGCACCCCCATCCCAACTCCGGGTTTGCCACAGAGCAAATCGCCATTCGTAGTCCGCAATCCTATTTGATTATCGCACGAGGATGGGAAACTGTTTCCACCCCGACGAGGGCCCGGCGAGGGGATCAGGTCCCGCGGAAAGGATCCTGGACTCCAGACCCCTCTGGCCCACCCGGTAGCCCCTGTCTCGAGACGGAGAAACCTCCTGACGCAGGTCTGGGGTCCCTTCCCCGGGACCCGACACCCGACTCCTAAGATTCCTTCTTACCGGATGACCCGTTCGCCGGGTGGGGGATTCATATCCCGCTGGATGAAGTGACGCAGGGTCTGGATGGCCCGCTGGTGGAGCCGACACGCCCAGGACCGGGAGATGCCTATCTGTTCGGCGGCCTCGGAGAGGTTCAGGCCTTCAAAGTAGACCTTTTGGACGAGGTGACGCTCCATTTCGGGTAACTGCTCGAGGATTTGCCGGATCTGACGCCTCCACTCGTCGACCACCGCCGCGGTCTCGCCCTCCGAGTCCTGCCGATGATCCTCATCGGAAATCACGCTGGCGTGGGCGAGCATGAACAGGACCAGGCTGTCGTGGAGCGACTCGTCCAAGGCCCGCCATATTTGCTCCAGGTCTTCCATCGAAGACTCGCACGCCTCCCGACGGGCGGCCAGGACTTCGTGAAGACCCCGGTAAAAGCGGAGCTTCTCCATGAGCCGCCGGGACAGCCCCTGGAGCTTGCAGAGGCCGTCCAGGATGGCACCCCGAATGCGGTAATAGGCGTAGGTGGAGAATTGACAGCCGGTCTCCGGTTGAAAGCGGTCGACGGCCTCGATGAGGCCGATCTGGCCATACCCGATCAAGTCCTCCAGGGGGACAGCCCTGCCGATCATTTGCCAGACGGAGTCCGCCACGTGATGGACCAGGCCTTGATGCTGGAGGATCCGGTCATCCCGTGAGGGGCTCATCAGGTCCGCTGGATGGCTCATTCGGTGCCCTCGACGACCAAGATCGACTCGTCTCGGTAACGCTCCCCTCTCCGACAGCGATCCAGCGCTCAATTTCCGTGCGCCGGACCCTTACGGTAACAGCTTTTGGAACAGCACCTGCAGGAGGGGGTCCCTCTGCAGGAACTGGACGACCTGCTCCCGGAATGCCTCGAGGACCGGCGCCGGCCACGCCCGGGACGGGACGTGGTGCCGGAGCCACCAGTCCACGACAGTACGAGACAGGACCTCGGCATCCAACTGGCGATTCGGCAGGGACGCGACTTCCATCTGGAGGAACCGCAGGAAGTCGGGACCCGTCACCGGTTCGTGGCCCTGCACCTCTCGAACAGGCTTCTCCTCGGATGCCGACGACGTCTCTGGGGTCACGGGACCCCACTTGTTGAAATCGTCCGGTATGCGGGTCATCACCCCTCTACCTCACGGGCCAAAATCGGAAAAGCCCCCCTGATTCGTGGATTCCGCGACAAACGATGGCCTCAGGCGGATAGATAGGTCGGCAGATGGGCCAGTTGGCTCACGGCTCGTAGCGGATGGCCTATGAGGCCATGGGCCGTGACCCATGAGCCATCAGCTATGAGCTAAGGGGGCCATCCGCCCGTTGATCCAGCGCCACTCTCATGAACCGAACGGCTCTGACAATAGAGTTTCTATCCTGGCATAGTCTTTTGACTTTGTCAAGGACCCGAAAACTGACCGCTTATCACTTTCTTCACCCCGCCACCCCGTTCCTTCGTTACCCTATTCCTTAGGCGAACGGCGAATAGCGAATAGATCCCCATCTCCCTACCTGCCTATCTCCCCGTGCTGATAGAGCCCTGGATGGGCAGGAGCGGTCCCAGGGCCTTTTGGGACCCTCTGCCGAACTGCCGAATTCCCGAACTGCCCTTTGCTTGAAAAATCGTCCGCCCCGAAGGGTCGGAAAAGCTGAATCCATGCGGGTTTTCACGAACCGAACGGCTCGGTTAGGGGGGTGTGGGGTCACGTCCGACCGACGGGTGAAATCGGAGAGCCGGAGGCGTATAATAGCGACCGGGGACCCGGCGGCGGGCTGGGTCTTCCGACGTGCAAGGCCGGCCTGACGGACGGAGGGACGTATGCTGAAAGACGAGGAGATCCGGGACATCCTCTTACGGGAAAATGCTGAATTCCGGGACCTTTACGAGGAACATCAGCGCCTGGAGCGGCGGCTCCAGGAGCTGACGGAGAAACGCTACCTGACTCCCGACGAGGAAGAAGAGGAACGCCAGATCAAAAAACGCAAGCTATTCATCAAGGACCGGATGTATGCCCTGATCGCCACCTATCGTCGGGAGCACACGTAATCTTCGGTGTTAGTTCTCGGGTGTTCGGTGGCGGGTGCCGGCCATATACCGAGCGCCCGCATGGAGCACCGAGCCGATAGAGGTGAAGGTATTTTATGCGTTTAGCGCCTGAAGGGTGGGTCGGCCTGTCGATCTTGGCGGTCATCGGGTTTGCCGTCATGGCCGGAGGGGGCGGAATATGGGGGTGGGTCCCCATAGGTCTCGGGGCCGTCGGGTGGGCCTTCTTCTGCCGGCATCCGGTCCGTCGTCCCCCACCAGCGCCGGATCTGTGGGTCGCCCCGGCCGACGGTCGTGTCGTCGCCTGTGAGCCCCAGCCTGAGGGGGGGCACCGGGTCGGGATCTTCATGCAGGTCTGGGACGTGCATGTCAACCGGGCCCCCTTTGCAGGCGTCGTGACGGCGCAGGTCGGACAACGGGGCCGTTTCCGACCGGCGTTTCGACCGGACGCGCCCCGGGTCAACGAACAGGTTCACACGTATATCGTGTCAGACGGCCAGTCGTGGCGGTTGATCCAGACGGCGGGCGTCCTGGCCCGTCGGATTCGTCGGTGGGTCCGGCCGGGCCAATGGGTCGACCGGGGCCAACCGGTCGGCATGATCCTGCTGGGTTCCCGGGTCGACGTCCTCCTGCCGACCGGCGTCCTCCCGACGGTCCAGGTCGGCCAGCGGGTCCGGGCCGGAGAGACTCCTATTGCGCGAGGTGTGTATGCGACCCAGGCGGACAGGTCGTAATAATTTCTTCCGTCGGCATCGGTTCCCCTTCCGGCAGGGCATCGGCCTTCTGCCGGGTCTGCTGACCTTGGGGAACCTCTCGCTGGGCATGATGGCCCTGCTAAGCGTCCTCCACGGGCGGCTCGAGCGGGCCGCCTGGATGATCGTGGTCGCCATCGTCCTGGACGGCCTGGACGGCTGGGTCGCCCGGGCGACCCGCCGGACCTCAGAGTTGGGCCTTCAGTTAGACTCCCTGGCGGACTTGGTGTCCTTTGGGGTCGCTCCGGCGATTTTGCTATACCGCTGGACGGGGGCGGCGGCGGCCGTGCCGGTCGCTCGGTCTTTCGCCGTGGCGATGGTCCTGTTCTATGCGGCTTGCACAGCCCTGCGGTTGGCTCGCTTCAACGTGATCTCTCCGACGGGCGACCCCCGATTCTTCGTCGGCCTGCCGAGTCCGGGCGCCGCCGCCCTCGGCGCGACGACGACGCTGGCGTTTCCCCGACCGTCGCCCAGCTCGCCCCTCATGCTGGGGCCCCTCGTCCTAATGGGAGCGCTGGCCGTCTTGATGGTCTCGCGGGTCCGGTACCGCAGTTTCAAGCGCCTGGAGGCCTATCAACGATGGCCTCTGGCGACGCTGGCGACCGGTGCCCTCCTCCTGGCCCTGACCCTGAGCTATCCCCACTGGACGCTGTGGGTCGGGTCGGCCGCCTATGTGCTCAGTGGCCCTATTGCCCGCCTGAGCGGGTCGCTCCGACGGGCCCGGCCCCGGTACCGAGTCGAGCCTGAATGACGGAGTCGAGGTCCCAGGTGCCAGCTCTCGAGTCCCAGCTTGGATGTCGGGGATTCAGCGCTAAGTTCCCCGGAAGACCGGTCCCTGAATCCCGGACACCCAACACCGAACGCCGGATTGAGACCTGACACCCCGGAGCCGATGCCTATCTTTAACCTGAAACCCAAGACCGACACCTGAGACCCGATAGAGGCAAGACATGCCCGTGTTCCTGCCGACAGTGCCGACACCGACGGTCGGACGGGTGATGGCCGATTCAATCCCGACGAGCCTCCCCCGTCTGTCGGGTCGGTTCTGTATCTATACGTACGGATGCCAGATGAATGAACACGACTCGGAGAAGATAGCGAGCCTCCTCCAGCAGATGGGCCTCCAGGCCGTCGCCGAGCCAGAGGCCGCCGACGTCGTCATCCTCAATACGTGTAGCGTCCGAGAGAAGGCGGGTCAGAAGGTGTTTTCGGAACTCGGCAAGTTGAGGCTCATCAAGCGGCGGCGGCCGCACATGGTCATCGCCGTCTGTGGCTGTCTGGCCCAGCAGGAGGGCGAGCGCATCTTCCGGCAGGCGCCCCATGTGGACGTCGTCTTCGGGCCTCGGAACATCCCGGAACTCCCGGAGCTTCTCCGACGGGTCGTCCAGGGCGAACGGCACGTCATTTCACTGTCCCGACCCCGTCAGCGGCCGGCCTTTGACCAACTGGCCGTCTACCGGCGCTCGCCCGTCGTCGGTTATGTCACCATCATGGAAGGTTGTGACAAGTTCTGCACCTTCTGCATCGTCCCTTTCACCCGCGGTCGGGAGACCTACCGACCGCCCCGGGATATCCTGATGGAGGTCCAAGCCCTCGCCGAGGCCGGCTACTCGGAAGTCGTCCTCCTCGGCCAGACGGTCAACTCGTATCGGTGGGAGGACGTGACGTTCGCCGCCCTGCTCCGGATGATCCACAACATCGAGGGCATCCGGCGTATCCGCTTCGTCTCGCCTCATCCGTCGGACGTGACCGACGAGCTCATCGCGACGATGCGGGACTATCCAAAGATCTGCCGTCACATCCACCTGCCCCTGCAGGCCGGGTCGGACCGTATCCTCCAGGCGATGCGCCGGACATACACGCAACGGGCGTACCTGGAGAAGGTCGAAAAGCTTCGGAAGGCCATCCCCGACATCGCCATCGGGACGGACATCATCGTCGGCTTCCCCGGCGAGACGGAAGAAGACTTTCAGGAGACGCTCCGGGTCGTCCGTCTCGTCGAGTACGACAATATGTTCAGCTTCAAGTACTCGCCCCGCCCCTTCACGGCGGCCTGGAAGTTCGGCGACCCCGTCCCCGACGAGGTGAAGACCGACCGCATCGTCCGCCTACAGGCCCTCCAGGAGGAGATTCAGCTCCGGAAGCACCGGGCCCTCATCGGCAGTCTCCAGGAAGTCCTCTTGGAGGGGCCTTCGAAGAAGCGGCCCGACGAACTGGAGGGCCGGACGACGCACAACCGCGTCGTGAACGTCCCGGCCGACCCGTCTCGATGGCTGGGCCGGTTCGCCTGGGTGCGCATCACAGAGGCCGGTCCCCACAGCCTACGGGGCGAATTGACAGAAGAGGACCAGGTACCGGGTCCCGGGTCTCAGTTAGAAAGGCCTCCGTCGACGGACCTGGCAGATTCCGTCGAAGTTTGGAAAACAGGGGGCGGGGCCTTTTAAAATCCGTTCTCCGCTCGCCTACCTGGGACCTAAGGGGGTAGATCATGGACCCGACATGGATTCGACCCCGTCTTCAGTGGGCCATCCGCCTCGTCCGGCAGGTGGGTCGCCAACTCCGACAGGCGTGGACCCAATCCGACGGTCCCGTCCCGATGGAATGGAAAGACGAGGGCCGGCGGCATCCGGTCACCCGTCTCGACCGGGTCGTCGAGGAGACGATCGTCCGGCACATCTTGGAGAAGGACCCCAAGGCCCAGGTCCTGACGGAAGAATCCGGCATCTTGGGGCCGGCGCACAGCAAGGCCCGATGGATCTTGGACCCCATCGACGGGACGAGTAACTTCATCCACGGTTTTCCCCACTTTGCCATCTCGCTGGCCTTGGAATACAAGGGCCACGTCGTCTTAGGTGTCGTCTATGACCCCATCAAGCGGGAGTGCTTCTGGGCCGGGACCGGGATAGGTGCCTTCCTCAACGGACGGTCCATCCGGGTCTCTTCGGTCCGCTCCCTCAACGAGGCCCTTCTGGGGACCGGCTTCACGTACCACATTTACGAGCATATGGACCGAACGCTCCAGATACTTCGGGGGTTTCTTTACACGGCCATGGGGGTCCGCCGGGCCGGGGCGGCGGCCTTAGACCTGTGTTACGTGGCCGCCGGCCGCCTGGACGGCTTTTGGGAGGAACACCTGTCGCCGTGGGACGTGGCCGCCGGTATCCTCATCTTGCAAGAAGCCGGCGGCCGCTGGACGGACTTCGCCCTTCAGCCGACGTCCATTTACGACGGGGAGCTCTTGGCCAGTAACGGCCTCATCCATGACCAGATGGGTGAAGTCATCCGCTGGGCCCTATCCCTCAAGGAGTGACGGCGTGAGGAGATCCGAAAAGGGGCTATCGCCGGGGCCAAGCGGTCGGGATCGACTTCGTCACGACGTTACGCCGTCACGTCGGCACGCCTCGGTGAGGGCTTCGAGATGAGCAAGAGTCCGGTCTAGAGCGCCTCCCTGTTGGAGGACGACCCGGCGGGCTTGCTGGCCCCAGACGGCTTGACGTTCCGGTGCCCGGAGTAGGTCCCGCACGCAAGTCTGAAGGGCTTCGGCCGTTCCCGTCGGTAAGACTTGAACCCCGCCACCGGCCTGAAAGGCCTCGACGACATCGACGAAGTCCCGATGAAACGGCCCGATGACGACGGGGACGCCCCACCAGGCTGGCTCGATGGGATTGTGACCGGCCTGACTGGCGTGGAAGCTTCCACCGACGACGGCCACGGCCGCTCCTGCATAACAGGCCGCCAGTTCCCCCAAGGTATCGAGGACCATCACCGTCCAGTCCTCCCCCTGCCAGGCCGTCCGGCGTCCGACCGGAAGGCCCTGCGCACGCCAGGCGTCGGTCCATTCGGCGGCGACCTCGATATGTCGGGGGGCCACCAGAAAACGGGCCTCGGGAACCTGTCGGGCGAGGGCCGTGACCGTATCCCGCAGGAGGGACCACTCGGGCGCCGTCCAACTGCCGAATACGACCAGGGGCCGCCCGGCCCGCCACCGGTCCAGCCAGTCGGGCACCCTCGCTTGGGTCATTCGCCGAATCACGGCGTCAAACTTGAGATTTCCCGTCACGTGAAGGGCCTCCGGCCGAGCCCCCAGACGGCGAAAACGTTCGGCCTGCCGGTCCGACTGCACGCACACACACCGAACAGCATCCAGGACCTGCCGCATCAAGGGACCGACCCGCCGGTACCGTCGGAAAGCCCGGTCGGAAATCCGACCGTTTACGACGGCCACGGGGACGCTTCGGTCTCGGGCCTGCCAGAAAAGGTTCGGCCATATCTCTGTCTCGACCGTCCCGACCAGAGTCGGCCGGAGTCGGTCCAGCCAGCGGCGCACGACCGGGGCCAGGTCCATCGGTAGGTAAGCGACGAGGCCCCCCCAGTGACGACGGGCGACGGCGTGACCTGTGGGCGTGACCGTCGTCAGCAAGACGGCCCAGTCGGGATGCCGTTCCGACCAGGCTTGTAACAGAGGAACGGCCGTCAAGACCTC
The DNA here is from genome assembly GCA_030550225.1 of Acidobacteriota bacterium. Lineage (GTDB taxonomy): Bacteria > Acidobacteriota > HRBIN11 > HRBIN11 > HRBIN11 > HRBIN11. The sequence continues at coordinate 7,753 of JAUQPV010000088.1, forward strand.
ACCGACGGACACCGCGTGGAGCCACAAAAGGGGCTGACCCGGGGGTCGGTCGCTTAGCTCGGCCGGCGGCCCCTGGAGCCGAAGCCGGAGGTACCGACCCGGGGCGATATGCCGCCGGACGGACCATCCCAGACCGAGGCCATAGAACGGTGCGGCGGCGTAACTCAAGACCTGATAGATCCATCGGTACATATTCGGTATGGGTGTTCGGTGTTGGGTACAAAACCCCCACCCGGCACCTAAGACCGGGCGGCAGGTCTGCAGTCCAGGGGTCGGTAGTCTTTTCTGGGACCCAAGGACCGGCATCCGGGACCTACTTCTTGCCCTCCAGCAGAATCTCCTGAAGGGCCTCTTGAAACAGCGTCGGCCCCTCCGACCGGAGCTCGGGCGGGATGCGAGACAGGTAATGCGTCTGGGCCAAAGCCAGGTCGTCTTTTAACTCTTCTAAAATCTCCTGGCGGGTTCGGGCCTTCTGGATAAAGTCCTGATGGTAGTACCGGATCTCGCTGACGATGAAGCGGGCCAGTCGTCGGGCCTCCTGAAGGGCCGCGTCGGGCGCTTCGCCCGAACTCACGTCTGCTTCCAGCCCGACCTCGACCCACCACTCGTACGTGCACTGTCGGCATCGGATCAGGACCCGATGGCCCCGGTAAGGCTCCTCTTGGAAACGAGCCTTCCGCCCGCAGGACGGACATGAGACGATACGTGTGGGCATCGGCTCTTCCCGATCATGCTCTTGCTCAGAGCCGTTCGGCCCATGAGAGAAGCGACGAACGACCGGTTCCGCACCTGTCGCTTCATCCCCCCGTCACCTTCATTAGCATAGACAGGGGCCCGACGGCGATCAATCGGTCCGTCCATAGGATTTTAAAATAATGGGGTCGAAATGACTGACGGCAACACTCAAAGGTGGGAACCGAGGCGTCGACGGGTCGGCCAGTTTGAAGATAGCTGGCCGGACCCTCCCAGGCCATGGCGTCCCAGTATCGCTGACACACGGGACAATGCGTATACAGACGGAGGACGACCCACGCATCCGGAGGGACTCGATGGAGGTTGAAAACGGCCCGTGGACTCATAACCGCACCCTTAGACTTCCATCAAGGATATAGAAGGATATAGGATGTGGGATGCAAACCCAATGTGCAGCCTTTTCAGGAGTGTCGGGCAGGCTTCTCTGGGATGA
>JAUQPV010000089.1 GCA_030550225.1 Acidobacteriota bacterium
GAGGAGCGCCTCCGCCGCCTCGTCCAGCGTGGCGTCGGGTCCGACGACAGGCGGCGGGCCGGTCATGACCTCATGGACGGGGCGGTCGTCGAGTCCCATCGCCCGGGCCTGGTCCAGGGCTTGCCGGGTGACGAGGCCGACGACCCGGCCGTCGGCCTCGACCGGCAGGGCGTTAACCCGAAACCGGTTGATGACTTCCGCCGCCTGGGCGACGGTGGCCGTCGCCGGGACCGTCCGGACGGACCGAACCATGAGGTCCCGAGCGCGAGGCTCGGCCGGGAGGCGTTCCTCGATGGCCCGAATCAGGCGTTCCTTCACCTCGATGGCCGTCTTCTGTGGGATGGAAGCCGAGCCGGCGTAGGCGTGGCCGCCGCCGCCGAGTTCGGCCAGGATGGCCCCGACGTCGATGCGATGGCTTCGGGACCGTCCGATCACGTATACGTGCCGGGGCGTCTCGAGGGCGACGAACAGGACCTCGATGGGCTGTTCGTCCATGACGCGATGGACGACGACAGCCAGGTCGGCGATGTACTGCAGGTGACGGATCGCCGCAAAGTGCACGGTCACGCCCCGGATAGGCAGGACCTCCAGGCGTTGTCGAATCTCGCTCAGCGCCTCGGCCTGCTCCGCCTGGAGGACGACGGTCATCCAATCCCGGATCATGCGGACGTCGGCCCCCTGCGCCAGCAGGAAGGCGGCGGCCTCCAGGTCAGCCGGCGTCGTCCCCACGAAGGTGAAAAAGCCGGTGTCCTCGTAAATCCCTAAGGCCATCAGGGTGGCCTCTAAGCTACTCACGGAGAGGCCCCGGGCCTGAATCTCCCGGACCAGGATCGTGGTCGTCGCCCCGTAGGGAGCCATGTGGACCTCCAGGTCGGCCGGCCGGTCCTCGACCGACTCGCCCTCGACGGGATGCGTGTCGTAGATGACCCACCGGATGGGTCGGCGGCGGAGGCTCTCGTACACGGGCCCGATCCGACTCGGCGTCCCGGCGTCGACGACGATGACAGTCCGGAGGGCATCCGTCTCGATGTCCCGCCATGTATAGAAGGGCCGCGTCTGAAAGTACGGATGTTCCAGGATCCGGCGGATCGTCGCCTCATACGTATCCGGCAAGACCGGGACGGCCTCCGGATACAGGTACGTGACGGCCAGCATGGCGCTGAAACCGTCCAGGTCGGCGTTCATATGCGTCGTCACGACGACTTCCGGCTTCATCGCAGCGATTCCGACTCCCGAGTCCTCGATGGGCTCACGGCGGCGGCTGGAGGAGGTAGCGGCCCGGCAGGCCCCACTCCATCTGATAGACCAGCAAGGCCTCCTGACGACCCGGGACGGACACGGGGGGTCGGCTTCGGCCTGGCAGGTAAGTATAGACGGCCTCGTAGTACGACCGTTCGACCCAGACCGTCCCCGCTGGGGCTCGTCGGGCCAAGTCAACGGCCGTCTCCATCGCCGGCCCCCAGGCCTCGACCAAACCGCCTTGCCGTTCGAGGCACCAGACGTCGCCGACGGCGGCCCCGACCCGAAATTCCAGCCGAGGCCGGCCCTGCATCGCTGGGACCTGCCCTTTGTGCAGAGCCAACCAATGGTAGAGGGTCCGGATCAGGCTGTCCTCATGGGGTGCCCACCAGAAGGCGTAAAGGCCGGGCAGGCGCCACAGGACGGCGTCCGGCGGGACCTGGGCCCACCACCGCTCGACGAGGTCGCCCCACCGGGCCAGAAGGTCTTGGGTCTCCGTCAGGAGGGACGCCGTCCAAAGGTCGGGGTGGTGCCAGCCGTTACCCCAGAAGACCCATACGGCGGCCGTTCGTCGAACCGGTCCCTCGAGCGCCGTCGCCGCTGGCTCGGCCGCTGGCCGTCCCCACGTCATCGGCCACCGCATCGCACCTCCTCGGGAGTCTGGCAATTCGGCAGGTGGGCAGATAGGCAGGTCGGCAGGTAGGGAGCCATTCGCCCAAATGACCCCCATGGCCGGCTGGCCCACCGGCCGAACTCCCGAACTGCCGAATTCCCGATCAGTAATTGGCCCACTCCAGGGGGATCTGCCAGCCCCTCTGAAGCCGCCGCCGGATCAGGCGGTGGAAATCGCGGACGTCAGGTCCCCGGAGGAGTTCCCGATAAATTCGTTCCGCTTCCACCGTCACGCCCCGCGTGTCGAGGACCTGGGCCAGGCTGAAGCGGGCCCAGGCGTCGAGCCAGGGCGGCCGGGCTTGGGGCATGGCCAAAAGGTGACGGAGCCATCGTTCCGCCGCTTCCCATTGGCCCATATGCATGTACCAGCGGGCCCGCCAGTAGACGGCCTCCGTCCACGTGATCTCGGGGAGCTCGGCCCCCCGGACGATGGCCCAAGCGACCCAGTCTTGCCAGAGGGCGTCGGCCTCAGCCCATCGCTCGCCGTGGACGGCCGCCCGCAGGAGAAACAGCCGGTGGGTCAGATTCTCCGGATAGACAGCGATCAACTGTCGGCCCCACTCGAGGGCCCGGTCGTAGTCGTGCTCGTAGAACAAGTAAATGTACACCAACGTGCGGACGGCTTCCCACTGGACGACCGACGGTGTCGTCGCCGCCTGCTGAAGTCGACGCAGGCCCCGCGCCCGGTCGCCCGGCGGGATCCCCAGGATCGAACCCAACATCTGGAGGAGGCGAGGGACCGTCCCGGCAAAGTAATCGTAGTTTCCATACAAGTAGTCCATCCACGGACAGTTGGCCCCCAGGTCCTGGAGGACGCCCAGCTCGCGATACATTCGCCCACCGGCCCGGCCAGCCTTGAAATGGTCCCCTCGGATTGCCAGCCACAGGCTCTCCAATCCGTACGAGCTGGCCCGCGCCAGGGCGACAGCCCCGACGTCGGCCCCCGAGCGCTCCATGGCCCGGACCTTCTGTCGCAGGACTCGCAGGCGACGCTCGATCTCGTCCGTCGGCACGGGTCGGATGTAATCGTTCCATCGGATGGCGATGAGGGCGTCGACAAAGAAGGGGTAAGGGTTGTCCGGGTGAGCCTGCTCGCAGGCCGTCAGGGCCGGCCATAGTTCGGTGAACCGCATCCGGTAGAAGAGGTTGAGAGCCTGGACGGCGCACGGGGGAACCGCATCGACCAGCCGTTGGCAGAGGGTCTCGCTGGCCGGGGTGACGCCCGAAGGAGGCCCGACCGTCGGAGCCACCGCTCCGACGGCGGCCATCACCCAGGCCAGGCGCCATCTCCACATCCACCGCATGACCGTCGTCACAGGGGCTCCGCCGACTCGGGAGGCACGATGCCATAACGGGCCATCTTGTCATAGAGCGTCCGGCGGGAAATCCCCAGCAGACGCGCGGCCCGAGCCTTATTGCCCCGGACCCGGCGGAGGGCCTCTCGGATCGCCCAGGCTTCGAGGCGCTCCAGATTCAGGTCCTGGTCGCTCAAGACCGCCGAGATGTCTTCTCCGGTCGGCGACCGAATCCAAGGAGCCTGCTCGATGCCCCGCAGGATGTCCGGCGAGACGAGGTCGACCGTCAGGCGGCCGTGGCCCAGGGTCGCCATCCGACGGACCTCATTCTCGAGTTGGCGGACGTTGCCGGGCCAGGGATAGGCCATAAAGATTTGGATCACCTGGGGGTCTACGTAGACTTCCGGGAGATGGAGTGTCTCCATGACCTGCCGCAGGAAATAGTCGACCAGCAGGGGGATGTCTTCCTTCCGGTCTCGGAGTGGCGGTAGGTCGACCCGGAACACGTTCAGTCGATAGTAGAGGTCCTCCCGGAAGCGGCCCTCCTGAACGTACTGCTCCAGCTTCCGGTTCGTGGCGGCCAGGACCCGGACGTTCACGCGCACCGACTGGGTGGCACCCAGGCGTCGGACCTCCCCGGTCTCGATGGCCCGCAAGAGCTTGGCCTGGAGCGCCAGGGGCATCTCCCCGATTTCGTCCAGAAACAGCGTGCCTCCGTCGGCGGCCTCCAGGAGGCCCTGGGTCGTCTGGTACGCCCCCGTGAAGGCACCCCGTTCGGCCCCGAAGAGTTCTCGCTCCATCAGGGTCTCCGGGATGGCGGCGCAGTTAACGGCGACGAACCGTTGACCCGCCCGACGGGAGGCCTCGTGAATCGAACGGGCGACGAGTTCCTTGCCCGTCCCGCTCTCACCTGTGATCAGGACCGGTAGGTCCGTATCCTTGATGAGCTCGATCATCTCGTAAATCCGTTGCATCGCCGGACTGTGGCCGATCAGGCGGTGATACCGGGCCCGATACGTCGGGTCCTTCTTCTGCCATTCAAGCTGGATCCGAAGTTTCTGGAGTTCGGCGTCGTTGGCCTGGACCTGGGCCTGCAGGAGCTGGTTCATCATCTCGAGCTGGCGGCGGGATTCTTCCAGCTCTTGATACGCCTGGGCCAGCCGGACCATGGGGGCCGCCATGGCGGCAAACAGCGTGGCCATCTCCCGGTCGTGGGCGTCAAAGGTACCCTCCAGCTTGTTGATCAGCTCGAGGGCCCCGATGGGTCGGTCGGCCCGCTCGTCTTCCCGGACGACTAAGGGGATGCACAGGAGGGAGCGTGTCTGGTAGCCCGTCTGGGTGTCGGCCTCGGCGTAAAAATCCGGATGCGACCGGACGTCGTCGACGATAAGGAGCTTCCCGTCCAAGACGCTTCGCCAGACGATGCCCCGACCCCGGGGGACCGAGATGTGGGTCCATGTGTCCAGGATGACCTGCCCCCGGGCGTCCCGCCGGACCGACAGGAAGGTGTCCATGGCGTTCTCTTCCTTATTGACCAGAAAGAGGCTAGCCCGTTCCGCCTGCAAGAGCTCGGTCGCCTTCTGGGTGATCGAGAAAAGGACTTGCTGGAAGTCCTGCATCTTCAGGATGGCCTGGGCCAGCTCCAAGAGCACGGGCAGGATCTCCCCCGGGGGCACGCCCCGAGGCGCCTGGAGGTCCTCCTGCCACTGGACGAGCCAAGCCAGGAGGGGCGTCCAGCAGGTCGGTGGGACGTCGACGTCCGGCGGGATCCACATGAAGGCGACCCGCAAGCCGGGCCACCGGGCCGCGATGAGATGCCCCCCGGCGATCGTCTCCCGGCCACAGGCCGGATACAGGGGCCACCGTTCCAAGGGGTAGCTCCGAAAGTGCTGAGCGATCGTCTGCTCCAGTCGTTTCTCCGACGGTAGGACCAGCCACGTGACCCCACGCTCCGTGAAGACCCCGCCGATCCATTGGGGCACGGGCCCAAGACCCACGGCGCTCATCGTTCGACCTCACTGGAAGATCCCAGACATAGACTACAGACCCCAGACCTGTCTCGGGAGACTCAAAACGAGGCAATTCGGTTTGTTCAGGCAAGTCCGTGGTCCATCGTCTACGGTCTGGGGTAACCCCTTCATCCTTCGGATTCCCCGCTCGTGGGGGACGTCGCCTGCAGGCGCTCGATCCGCCGCCGGGCTTCCTGAAGCTTCTGTTCACAAAATTCCGACAGCCGCTTCCCTTCCTCGTAAAGGTCCAGCATCTTCTCCAGAGGGAGATTCCCGCTTTCCAACTGCTGGACGATCTTCCGCAGGCGTTCCAAGGCCGCCTCAAAGGTCAGTTCCTCCATCCCGACCCTCCTAAGACTTACGCAGTGGCCGGCGCCTCCCCCTGTGTCCACAAATGGGCGCACCGCGAACGGCGAATGGCGAACGGGGAATTGGGCTTCCCCGATTCGCTATCGCCATTCGTCGATGGAGGCCGCCGGGAGGACGCCCGGCGGCCCGAAGACCCCCCATGGCCGGTGGGCGACCGAAACGCGCCCATCGGGTATACCCGGTCCCCCTATAGGTCTACGGTCTATGGTCTACGGTCTGTGATCTTTACTCTGTCAGGTCCTGGACCGTAGCGGTCACCCGGCCTCGGTGGAGGCGAACCTGCACGGCAGTCCCGACCTGAAGCTGATCGATCCCCCGCACGACCTGACCGTCCATCGTCATGCAGATGCTGTAGCCCCGGGCCAAGACAGCTTCGGGCCCGGCCTGTAGGAGGCGAGTCCGGTATTGGTCCCAGACCTGCCACCCGTCGGTCCACCCCCGCTCGGCGGCCCGGTCGCACCGGGTCGTCAGGTCCGCCCATGCTCGATGCGAGTCTTCATAGGTCTTTTCTAAGACTCGGACCGACAAACGTTCCCGGACGGCCTCGAAGGTCCGGGCCCAAGCCTGCAAGGCGCCCTGCACGCTGGACCCGAGCCGCTCGCGGAGGCGCTGGACGTCTACCATCCGTTCCGTGTAAAGCCCATAGAGACGTCCGGGCTCCATCCGTCCCCTTAGGTCCCGCAGGGTCATCTCGACTCGGGCGACCGCTTGTCGCAAGCTCTCGACCATCGTCACGGTGAGGTCGGCCAGGACGGCCGTATGCCGGTCGATCCAACGGTCGATGAAAACGAAAGCCGTCTCGCTCCGGGTCTGACTGTAGGCGTGCTCCTTTGCCAGAAGGGCTGTTCGGATGGCCTGATCGAGACGATAGGACCAAATCCTCCATTCGTCGATCCGGGCGCGCCGAGCCTGAAGGACCCGCTGGGCCGCCTGAGTCGGCGTCGAGGCCCGCACGTCGGCGACCAAGTCGCTGATCGTCTCGTCTTTCTCGTGACCGACGGCCGAGATGACGACCTTTCCCATCCGTTCGGACACGAGGCGGATCGTCCGGGCGAGCCTCTCGTCGTTGAAGGCCCAGAGGTCCTCGACGGACCCCCCGCCCCGACCGACGATGATGACCTGGACGTCGGGCCGCTGACCCAGGGTCTGCAGACCCTGAATCAGCTGGGGCGGGGCGGCGTCCCCCTGGACCTGGGCATGATAAAGGACGACCCGTAGGTACGTCTGGCCCTCTCCCAGGCGCTCGGATCGGATGAAATCGGCGAGGGACGTCAGGCACGTCGGGGGGATGCCCTCCAAGACAAGGCCCGTACTGCCCTGGTCGTGCAGGGTCTTCAGGATATCCCGGACGGCCGCCCCGTCGACGGACGTCACGACGCCGACCGTATCGATCCAGGCCGGCAGGGGCCGCTTGCGCCGCTCGTCCAGTAAGCCCTCGGCGCTCAGCTTCTCCTTTAGCTGAAGGTACCGAGCATGAAGTAGGCCGGCGCCTTCAGGCACGACCTGTCGGACCCGCAGGCTACAGGAACTACGTTTCTCGCTGGAGTAAAACGTGATCGTCCCAAAGAATACGTACACCTGGCCGTTCTCCGGGACGATCCCGACATGAGTCCGGTCGAAGATGACCGCGTCTAATTGGGCCTCTTCGTCCTTAATCGTGAAGAAGACCCAGTCGTTGTATAGCCGGCAGTTGGACACCTCGCCCCGGACCCACACGGCCGGGAACTGACTCCGCAGGAGGTCGTCGATCTGACGGGCGATCTCGCTGACCCGCCAGACCCGAACGCTGGCCGGAATGCCGGAGGAAACCGACGGACTGCCCTCCGGGGCGGTGGGCGCGATCGGCCCCCACAGGTCCTCGACAGTCGTCCAGTCCGCCTCGGCCGCCGCTGGGTCCGTCGGCCTGAAGGGCTTGGCTATGTCTGCCATGCGGAACCTCCGAGACCCTATTATAATCGTTTCCCCCTGACGGGGGGTATGGATGGGGTGCTGGGTGCTCGGTAACAAGTCTACGGTCTATGGTCTATGGTCTCTATGGTCTCCGTCTTTTATGTGGGCCTGATGGGCCTGTCCCTTGGCGCCGTTTTGAGTTTGAGTCTGCTTCGCATCCGCCAGACGGGCGTCGGACTGTTCGTCCTCGTCAGTCTGTGTGGGGCGGGTCTTGTCCTCCTCGGGACGGCCGGCCTACCCCCGCAGGCCCGGACCATCGCCCCAAGCTTGTGGGTGGCGCATTGGGCGTGGCTCATCCTGACGCTCATCTGGGGCGGGACGGCGTGGCTCCTGCCGACCCGCTGGGCACAGACCCTGTGGTGGCCAGTCCCCCTGGCGGCCCTCGGGTGGTGGATGGCCGTCGTAGCCTACCTATCGGACGCCTTGGGTCTTCCGACGGGCCTCGTCGGCGGCGGGACACTCCTCTTGACAGCCCTCCTGATGGGCTCCGTCAGCACGGCGATGGTCGTCGGCCACTGGTACCTGGTGAATCCGGGCCTGAGCATCCGGGCCTTGGAGCAGATGAGCCTGGCTTATTTGGGGATCGCCCTGGCCCGTCTGGCTTGGGCGGTCGGCTGGACCTTCCACGACTGGGACCGCTACCGAGACTTCCTGGCCGGGTGGAGCCTGGACGCCGTCTTCCTACTCCAGCGATGGGGCTTCAGTCTCCTGCTGTCGCCGGTCCTGGCTTGGATGGTCTACCGGACGGCGAAGATCCGCTCGACCCAATCGGCGACCGGTATCCTCTATGCGGCGATGGTCGTGACGATCATCGGCGAATTCGTCGGCCTCTACCTGTGGCTCCACCGGGGCCTCCTGCAATGAGGCCATTGCTGAGGGCCATGGACGATAGACCCCAGACCATGGACCCGACGTCACACCATCACGAATCTTGAAACATCGTGCTTCCCGGGCGATGGAAAAGGCCTGCCGCCATTCTCACGGGCCGAACAGCTCTACTAACAGAGCGGTTCGGTTCGAGAAAAGCCTGATGAATTCAGCTTTTCCGACCCTCCGGGAAAGACGATTTTTCAAGCATTCGGCAGATGGGCCGTCGGCAGGTCGGCAGATAGGGCTACAGGACGGGAAACGCCGTCCCCGAGGCCCAAAGCTCCTTTGTATCCCGCATCTCGTATCCCGCATCCCGTATCCTTGAAAAATCGTGCTTCCCGGCCGGTGGGAAAGATTGATGGGACGCCATTCTCACGGGCCGAACAGCTCTACTAAGCCAGGAGGCTACAGCCGCGGGGTTCGGTCTCGGGGAGACGGCCCTCAAGGGTCAGGCCCGCTCCGTCGAGGGTCCCGACGTCCTCCGTCACGATGAAGGCGAGGCTATCGAGGTTCGCCGGG
>JAUQPV010000090.1 GCA_030550225.1 Acidobacteriota bacterium
GTGACTGTTCCAAAATTGGTTGGGAAATGGCTGGAAAAACTCATCCCAGCTTGCCGCGGCCCTGATCGGGGCTCAAATCTCAAGGAAAACCGCTTCAATCCTGCATGCCCGCCCGATTCGCCCACCAAAAATGAAACAGTCACCACTGAATCGGTGATTTGACCCGGCAGGTTAAGCTGAGTAAAATGGTCCATGCGTGGAAGTGCCTCGCAAGGTAGCGGGTGGGTTCCCAGCCCCCCGCCGGGACGAACCGACGGCGGGCTGGCGCCTTGGCCAGGAGGGACAGAATGACGCATGCTTTATCCCTACGTTTTGCCCTCGCGTGGAATCCCTCTCTCCTGATCCCTATCGGTTCTACATTGACCTGCTGTCGCCGTTAGCCCTCAGAGCTTTCGGGGTCGTGCCCCGACCGTAAGGGTTCCCCTCTGCATGTCGTCAGAGACGACGGCTTTCGGATGGCGGCATCCGTGCCGCCACGGACCATAGACCCCAGACCCGTTTCGGAAGCTCGGCGGGCCGCGTCTCGGGCGAGGTGTTTTGGCAACCCCCTCAGGCCTACGCTCTGGGGTCGATGGTTCATAGTCGATGGCCCGTGATCCCCCTTTACCCAGCACCGAACGCTTAACACCGAAATGCGCCGCCCCGTGTCCTGCATGGAGGACACGCGATGGACTGGATGTACCCATGGGCCGGTCTGGCCGTCGGTCTGCTGATAGGGCTGACAGGCATCGGAGCCGGTTCTATCATGACGCCTCTCTTGATCGTCGTCTTCGGGCTTCCGCCGACGGTCGCCGTCCATTTGAGTCTCGTGTATGCGAGCGTCACGAAGGTCTTTGGGGCATGGGCCCACGTGCGGGCGGGCAACGTGGACCTGCCGCTCATCCGGCGCATGGCGGTCGGGAGCGTCCCGGGCGTCTTGCTGGGGTCGGCCCTCGTGGCATACGGGGTCGTCGCCCATCCGGAGCGGGTCCAGGGGATCCTACGGCATGGCGTCGGCTGGGCGCTTCTGCTCGCCTCCGTGACGGTCGTCACCCGGACCTGGTGGCAGGGACGGCTGGCCGCGGGCTGGATTCGGGCGCAGGCGGCCCGGTGGCGGCTCTGGCCGTTTGTGTGCTTTGGGGTCGGTCTGCTCGTTGGGGTCACGTCGATCGGGAGTGGGTCGATGTTTACGCCCTTACTGACGCATGGGACGTCTCTGCCGTCCCGCCGGATCGTGGGAACGGTCCTTGTGCATGCGCTCCTGGTCACGGCCCTCGGGGCGGCTTTTCACAGTTGGATCACGCCCCTCCCCTGGGAAGCTTTCAGCCTGATCCTCATCGGGTCGATCCCGGGCGTCCTGCTCGGGAGCCGGCTGACCCTGCATGTACCCGAAGGGGTCCTCCGAGGTCTCGTGGGCGGCGCCTTGTTTATCGCTGGTCTCCGGATGGTGTAGGCCATGACGTGGCAGGGAGAATCTTATTTTCCGGTCTTGCTTCGGCTTCAGGGCCGACGGTGTGTCGTCGTCGGCCCCCTGGCGGCGGCGTGGGATCGGGCGCAGGCCCTGCGGGCCTGTGGGGCCAAGGTACGCGTCGTGACTCTCGACGCTCCGGAAGTCCCGGGGCCGACCGATGCCGGGATCGAGGTCTGCCAGCGGCCCTTTCGGGTGGACGACCTGGCGGACGCTTGGATGGTCGTGTCCGTCGTCTCGGACCCGGCCTGGAATGCCGAGCTGTACCGGGCGGCGGAGGCGCGAGGGGTCCTGTGCTATGTCGTCGACGACCCCGAGCACAGCCACTTCATTCGGCCGGCCGTGTGGACGGCCGGGCCGGTCGTCGTGGCCGTCTCCACGGGCGGGACGAGTCCCCGCTTGGCGCAAGTCCTTCGGGACCGGTGCGCCGGTGTCGTGACGGAGGCAGACGTGCACCTGGCGGTCCTCTTGGGAGAACTTCGGCCCCGGCTCCGGCAGGCGCTCCCTGATCCGACGGCCCGGCGGGCCTTCGTGGACCGGCTCATGGCCTCGGAGGTTGTGACGTACCTTCAGCAGGGAGCGGTCGAGCAGGCCCGCCAGAGGGCCGAAGCACTTTTAGCAGAGCCGTTCGGTTCGTGAGAATGGCGTCAGATCAACCTTTCCCACCGCCCCGGAAGCACAATTTTCAAGGATACGGGATACGGGATGCGAGATGCGGGATCCAGAGGAGCCTTGGGCCTCGGGGACGGCGTTTCCCGTCCCGTGGCCTATCGGCCGACCGGCCGACAGCCCATCGGCCGAATGCTTGAAACGCGGACGGTTTTTCAAGCAATCGTGACGTCGTCACGTCGTGGCGACGTGACGGAGTTTAGAAAGAAGCCGTCACCGGGGCGAACGGCCCGGGACCGGCCTCGTCACGTCGTCACGCCGTCACGAAACTTGAAACATCGTGCTTTCCGGGCGATAGAAAAGGTTGTTCTGACGCCATTCTCACGGGCCGAACGGCTCTGTCAGAGGCCTTCGTTAACGGAGCGTCTTCATGAAGGGACAGGGGATCGTCTACATCGTCGGGGCGGGGCCCGGCGACCCGGGCTTGTTGACGGTCCGGGCCTGGCGGATCTTGCGGCGGGCGGACGTGGTCTTTTACGACCGGCTGGTCTCTCCGGGAGTCTTACGGCGGGCGGCACCGGAAGCGAGACGGATCTGCGTGGAGAAAAGGGATTCAGTGGTGGACCTCTCGGACCTGGTGAGTCAGATGGCCCGGGAGGCGCAAGCCGGTCGGGTCGTCGTCCGCCTCAAGGGCGGGGACCCCTTCGTGTTCGGCCGAGGCGCCGAGGAGGCCGAGGCGTTGGTCCGAGCCGGCGTGCCCTGCGAGGTCGTCCCCGGCGTGACGTCGGCCGTGGCCGTCCCGGCGGCCGCCGGTATCCCCGTGACCCACCGGGGGATGGCCCGAGGGTTCGTCGTCGAGACGGCCCATCGGGCCGGTGGGGAGACGCCCGTCTTGGCGACCATCCCGCCGGAAGCGGGCCTGACCCGGGTCTTCTTGATGGTCGTGGCGACCCTGGAAACCGTCGTCGGTCAACTCCTGGCGCAGGGCTACGACCCCACGACACCGGCGGCCGTCATCGAATGGGGGACGACGCCGGCCCAACGGGTATGGGTCGCCCCCCTGGAGCGAATCGCCCCTGAGGCCCGGGCCGGCGGCGTGGAAGCCCCCGCCGTGTTGATCGTCGGTCCCGTCGTTCAGCTTCGGGGCCGACTTCGGGTCCGCCCCGTCCGCCGACGGGCCCGGGCGTGACACAGCCGACGAGACGCCAGCCGATCCTACGACGAGGACGCCTGCGCCACCATCAACTAAGCCCTATGGCTTCGGAAGCGGCAGGGTCATCAATTGGGGCTGGGGGGCCCGGCCTCGGAAAACCAGGAGGATGACGCTGTCTCGGTTGGCCTTCCGGGCCTTTTCAACGAGCTCGATAAATTCATCGACGCTTCGGACGGGCTTCCGGTCGACCTCAGCGATCACGTCGCCCTCGGTGAGGCCCGCCTCATAGGCCGGCGACTGGGGGACGACCCGGCGGACGAGGAGACCATGGTCCACGGGCAGGCCCATCCGCTCGGCCATCGGGGGCGTGATGGGCTCCAGCTCCAGGCCGAGGGTCTGCTTTCGGCGCTCCTCCCGAGCCGGCCGCGGCACCGTCTCCTCAGGGAAGCGGGCCAGCGTGGCCGTCAACTCGATGGGCTTCCCGTCTCGCCAGACCTTGAGTTTGACCTTCGTGCCCGGCGGGTACGAAGAGACGATATCCGACAGGTCCTCGGCCCGTTCGACCTTCTGGCCGTTGACCTCCATGATGACGTCGTACCGCCGGATGCCGATCTCGTCGGCGGGGGTCCCCTTCTCTACGTCGATGACGGGGGCGCCGTAAGGTGCGCCGAGGGACTTCCGGATCTGTTCCTGAGACTCGCCGAATTGGATGATGACGCCCAAGTAGCCCCGGTCGACGCGGCCCTTTTCTTTCAACTGGGGCAGGATCTGTTTGACGGGATTGATGGGGATGGCAAAGCCCAGGCCCGCCCATTGAAAGCTGTTGGTAAAGATCCAGTTGTTGATGCCGATGACCTCGCCCCGGAGATTGACCAGGGGGCCGCCGCTGTTCCCGGGGTTGATGGGGGCATCCGTCTGGATGAAGTCTACGTAACGGGTCGGACGTCGTTCGGTCCCACCCCGGCCGCTGATGATCCCGGCGGTCACGCTATTGGAGAAGTTGAAGGGATTCCCCACGGCGATGACCCAGTCACCGACTTGGACTTTATTGCTGTCGCCCAGGGGAAGGGCCGTCACGGGCTCGTCGGGCTTGATTCGGAGCAGGGCCACATCCAGACGGCGGTCAAAGCCGACGACCTCGGCCTTGTAGGAATGGCCGTTATGGAGGATTACCCGGATATCGTCCGCGATCTTACCTTCCTCTCGGCTCTCGATGACGTGCAGGTTGGTCAGGATCAGGCCCGACGGGTCGATAAAGAACCCCGAACCCCAACTGGGCTCTCGGCCTTGCGGTCCCTCGTCGCCCTCATCGTCAGGTCTCTGGAAGTGGAAGCGGAACCATTCGGGCATCCCGCGGAACATGTCGTCAAACCATCGGCGTCGGGACACGAAGGTCGTCGTCTGGACCTTCACGACGCCCGGGCTGACGCTTTGGGCGACCCGGCGAAACAGGCTCTGGGTTAGTACGACGTCGTCCTCCGAAGCACCGGCCGGGTCGGGCGCTGCGATCCACCGCGGTAGGGACGGCTGGACGGCCTCGGCCGTACTCGGCACACGGGTACCCAGACGGGCGCTGATGACGAGGCCTGTCAGGAACGAGACGACGGCTACAGCACTTAGGGCCGCCAGCCAAAGGGATTTACGTCCGGCATGCATCGTCTATCCTCCAAATCAGGGCTATCCTGCTTAGATCCCTTCGGTCCGTGAAAACCCGGATGGATTCAGCTTGCCGACTTGTCGAAAAAGCAAAATCGTGCTTCCCGTGCAATCAGAAAGGCCGACCCGAGGCCATTTTCACGAACCGAACGGCTTTATTAATCTAAGACCTTCGGTCGCCTTCGGCCACACTGGAACTTCCGGGGTCGGGTGTTAGGGGTCAGGCGGATGAAGGCCTCCGCATGGGGCATCCTTCAGGCCTATGCCTGGAGGCCTCATTCTCAATTCGCATCTTGCATCCTGAATCTCCGGCATCCAACACCGAACCCTTAGGGTACCTGGATCGTAGAGACGTCGCGCGGGAGGTATCGGTTCAGGACGACCTGGAAGGTATTCAGGTACTGGGGCCAGTCTTTCTCTGATAGGCCGCCGACCGGGGAGTGGGGGACGTCGAGGAGCTCCTTCGGTTCCGGCAGACGCGCATAGAAGGCCTCGACATACGAGCGAGGCCAATGAGGGGACGTCAGGATGACGACCGGGATGCGGGCGCCGGGTTTTTCGACCAGGCACCGAAGGCCAGCGTCTTCGGGGATGTCCCCATACATCCAGCGGAAGGACGTTTGCCACCAGGCCTTCCAGACCTCAGGGGGAATCTGGACGGACCATCGGAGGGGGACGGTCATCCGGTCCAAGGGGGTTTGGACGGGGTCTTCCAGGACGACCAACTGGACGTCGGGCCATCGACAGAGCATCCGGAGCGCCAAGTAGCCGCCGAGACCATGGCCGAGGAGACCCCATCGGGCCGACGGATAGGCCGACGTCCGGAGGTAGTCCGAAATGGCCTTGAGGTCTCCTTCTAAAGAGGCGCCCCATGAGAAGCGGCCCTCGGAGGGTTGATGGCCCCGGAGGTTGAAGACCACGACGTGGTAGCCCCAGTCATAGAGGACGGTCATGAGATTCCACCATGCCAGGCGGCTTTCCCCGACGTCAGGCAGGATCCAGACGACCGGGGCCGCCTGATTTTGGCGGGCGATCCAACCTCGGAGCCGACGCCCGTCTGGGGCGGCGACGTCGACCTCCCGGAGGGGTACGAAGAGGGCCAGGTTGGAGCTCTGTTCCTCAAAAGCCCATTCTCGCTGAAACGACCGGAAGTACCAGTATGTACCGCCTACGGCGGCCAGCAGGACCAGGAGGCCGATGAAGAGCAAGACCCCCAAGAAGTTCCGGACCCACCGCATGGAAAGACCCCATGGATTGGGCAATTCGGCAGTTCGGGAGGGCCGTTCGGCGGCCGACGTAGAAGGCCCGGGGACATGGGGCCTTCCAAGTCCCCACGTCTTCTCCTGTCGCCGACCGCCGGCTCCGGCCTCAAGGACTCATCCCCTCCCCCGCCGGCCCCCAATGCCCGAGTTCCCGAATTCCCAAACTGCCGAGGTATTGTACGCCGCCTATATGCCCAAAGCCAAACGCTGGGCCAAAAAGGGCGGTAGACCGGCCCGGAGGATGCGGGCCTGAGCTTTCTGAATATCATAGGGCAGGCGGTAGTACGTGACCGTCCAGCGGGCCGTATTCATGACGCAGAAGCTTAGCAGAGGGACTCGGTCCCGGGGCTGACCGATGGAACCGGGATTGATCATGTACCGCTCCTCGGGTCGGAGCCGGATACGGACCCGGCGGGCCAACGGGATCCGGAGGACCCGCACCCGGTCGCCGTCGACCCATCGGTAGATGACGGGTAAGTGCGTGTGGCCAAACCAGATGATCGACGCATGGGTGGCCCCAAAGTTCGGGGCGGCGTCTTGGATCGAAAGCACGTACGCGTCCTCGTCCAGGGGACACCCGTGGGTGATGACCATCCGACTGTCGACGGGCAGCGGACCGGCGGGGAGCTGACGCAGGAATCCCCGTATCGCGGGATGAATCTTCTGCTGGGTCCACTGAATCGCCGCGGCGGCGACTTCGTTGAAGGACTCCCAGGTGTCCAAGCCGGCGGCGACCCGGTCGTGATTGCCCCGGACGACCCGCCGGGGACGCAGGCTTTGGATCAGGCGCACGACTTCATTGGGACTCGCCCCGTAGCCGACGAGGTCCCCCAGGACCAGCCAGCACCGGATGGGCTTCCGCCGCAGGAACCGCAGGGCAGCCTGCAGAGCCTCCAGGTTGGAATGGATGTCGCTGATCACGGCGTACAACATAAGGTTACCCCCCGAAGGAGTCGTTCGACGGCATCGACCCATGCCTCGACGGGACCCTCGACCCAAACGCGCCCGTGGGCCTGGGCATACAGCGGAAGCCGACGGACCCACCGTCGGTAGACTTCGTCGGGGTCCGACCAGAGGGGGCGCTCGGCTCGGCCGGCCGGGTCCAACCGTCGCAGGACCTCGTCCCAGGGGACGTCCAGCCACAGCAGGACGCCCCAGGCCCGGAGCCGTTCGAGGGCGCCCGGAATCTCGACGGTGCCCCCGCCGGTGGCGACGACGACCCAATGAACCGTCTGGAGGGCCTCGAGGGCCTCGGCCTCGTATCGGCGGAACGTCGCCTCGCCCTGGGCAAATAGGTCCGGAATCGAACGACCCGCCCGAGCTTCGACCCACCGGTCCATGTCCAAGAACCGCCAGCCCCATCGGGCCGCCAGCCGCTGGCCGACGGACGTCTTCCCCGAGCCCATAAATCCCGTGAGGAAGATCCGACAGACGTCCGTGCCGGTCCGGAGGGCCGTCATGCGGGCTCGACCAGCCGATGGAGGTCTTCAAAGAAGGACGGATAAGAGATGCCCACGACTTCGCTGTTCTCGATCTCGACGCCCTCTTCGGAGACGAGGCCGGCGATACTGAAGGTCATGACCATCCGGTGGTCACCGAAACTCCGGACCGTGCCGCCCCGGATCTTCTGGGGTCCCTCGATGACGAAGCCATCCGGCTTTTCCTCGATGGCGATCCCCAAGGCCCGGCAGTTCTGGACGATCGCCGCAATGCGGTCCGTTTCCTTGACACGGAGTTCCTTGGCGTTGCGCACGACCGTCATGCCCTCGGCCTGGCTCCCCAAGAGGGCCACCAGGGGAAGTTCGTCGATGACCCGTCCGATCATGTCCCGGGCGATGCGGGTACCCCGTAAAGAGCTACTGCGGACCCGAATGTCGCCGACCCACTCGCCCCGGACCCGACGTCGCTCGAGGACCTCGACCCGGCCGCCCATCCGTTGAATCACGTCCAGGATGCCCGTCCGGGTCTCGTTGAGGTTTACGTTCCGGACGATCAAGTCTGACCCCGGGAGGAGGATGGCCGCCACGATGAAGTAGGCCGCCGAAGAGATGTCCCCGGGCACGACGTAATCCCCAAAAGCCCGAAGCGGGTGCCCGCCCTCGATGCGGATGACGCCGTCTTCGACGGCGATGCGAGCCCCATAAGCCTGGAGGAGATATTCGGTGTGGTTCCGAGACGGCACGGGTTCGACGACTTCCGTGACGCCTCGAGCAAAGAGACCTGCCAGCAGGATGGCCGACTTGACCTGGGCACTGGCGACGGGAAGCACGTACCGGATCGGGCGAAGCGGCCCGCCTCGGATGATGAGGGGCGGATAATTCCCCTTACGAGCTTCCACCTGCGCGCCCATCAGGCTAAGGGGGTAGATGATCCGACGCATCGGCCGGTTACGCAGGGAATCGTCTCCCGTCAGGCAGGACGTAAAGGGTTGACCGGCCATCACACCGGCCAGGAGCCGGATCGTCGTCCCCGAGTTGCCGGCGTCCAGGACGTCTCCCGTGTCTCGGTACGTGTAGAGGCCCTGACCGTAAATCTCGACCGTATCTCGGGAGACCCGGATCGGCACGCAGAGCGTCTTCAGACACTGAAGGGTCGACCGGAAGTCCTCGCCGGGACAGTAGTGGTGAATCCGCGTGACGCCGTGGGCCAGACTGCCCAAGATCGCCAGGCGGTGGGAGATGGACTTGTCGCCAGGGGGGATATACTCACCCCGAATCCATCGGACGGGCGTGACCTTCGTTTTGGTCATGGAAGCCCTATCTTCGGTGTTGGGTATTGGGTGTTGG
>JAUQPV010000091.1 GCA_030550225.1 Acidobacteriota bacterium
ACTTGCCACGTATCGACGGCCCAGACCCGCAGACCCTCCGGGACGCACGCGGCCAGATACCGACCGTTTGGAGAAAAGGCCATCCTCCAGGCAGGTTCGAGGACGACCGGCGCCTGATGCCAAGCTCTGACCCTCCACAGACGAACCCGATCCGGGAACGCAAAGTATGCCGCCATATAACGTTCATCGGGAGAGAATTCGAGCTGCCAAACATGCGTGGAGGCCCACCACTCTACCGAAGGCCCGGCCAGGCTGACTTCCTCGACGAGGGTTACGAGGTCTTCAGCCGGTTCGATAGTGACGGGGCTCGGAGGTGCGTGACCCCGGCAGGCCACGACGGTCAGAAGCGCCCACCCCAGTATCCAGCTTCGACCCCTCATGGCTGTCCTCTGCAACGGGGTCGCCAAGAAAGGGACGACGGGATGAGGGGAGAGAGCGACGGGAGTAGCCGTATTCCTCCAGACTGAGCGGCTCTCTAAAGTCGGAGCCCAACGCCTCCGTACACGGCCAGTCCCCTCATCGTCAATGACGGGTACCGACCCCTTCCTGGGACGGAGTCTCCTGCCAATGGGAAAAGTTCGATAGGGAACACAAATCCGCCTAACGGCTTAATCACATCATATATGACGGATATCCATGAGACAAACCGGCGGCCCCATTCTTTCTCCACTGCGACGAGCCCATAGGGGCTGACGACGGTCTCCGACCGGTCCGCCGACCCCGTATAGCTCACAGCCCCGCCGATATTCCCGGCCACCTCCACGTCTTGGACGAAGTGATGAAAACTCAGGCCCGCCCCGACCCGAAATCGGAGGCCGCCCGCCTGGAAGACGTCCCGTCGGATGTCCCCCATGAGGCTCCACCGACGAATCGTGGTCCGCACGAATTGCCGGGCCGGCCAATCGGCCTGCGTCCACTCGAAGGACGCATCGTCCGACCCGACGGCAACTCCCAGGCTCCCCTGGAACCGGAATCGCCGCCCCAGGTCACGCCCCAGGCCGACCTGAAAGCCATACAGACCCGAAAAGTCGGAGGGCTTCACCCAGCCGCCGCCAAAGAGGAGGGTCCATTTTCCAGGGGATGCCCCAGCCGATTTCCGCGATCCCTGCCCATCCGCGGGAAGGGGATAAGAAGCGACTTGGGCTTCAGCCCGTAGGAACCCACAGCTCAGGAATGCAAAGATAAGCCCGACCCAAGCTCGCATATCCCGCCCCCTCTCATATACCCAAGTTGCGACCGACCGGGCCAGATGGGGTCCTCGGTGTTCGGGATTCGGGGACAGAGGCCCCAACACCGAAGACCGAGACTTGGCTGATATGAGGACCAAAAGTCCCAACTTGAGTTATTCTAATGGGATCGTCGTGCAAGGGTGAGCTGTCGTCGGAGTGCCGGCCTCGTAGACGAATTGCCACTCGTCGTGACGGGTCTTGCGGTCAAAGACGATGATGGCCTCGGACGGGTCGAGACTCTGGACGCCCTTGATTAGGTTGTTCTTGTTCGGGTCCGGACACGGGGTCGGTTCGGGGACCGTACAGATGAACTTCCATTCCCCCTGGAAGGGGTCCGGATAAACTCGCCGGAGGAATCGAGACGGGAAGCCCGGTCTGGAAGTATCACAGCCGACGATCTTCGTCTTATCGAGTAACTCTTCTATGCTCCGAGGATACTGACTGCACCAACGGTGAAACG
This sequence comes from Acidobacteriota bacterium, assembly GCA_030550225.1. Classification (GTDB taxonomy): domain Bacteria; phylum Acidobacteriota; class HRBIN11; order HRBIN11; family HRBIN11; genus HRBIN11. The sequence continues at coordinate 1,690 of JAUQPV010000091.1, forward strand.
TCTGGATGGCCCATACGTACTGGCACCCCCGCCAGAGGAGCTCGAGTTCCCGTTCCCGCTGGGCCCACATCTGCCAGTTGGGAAGCGCCAGGCCCGTCAGAATCTCTATAATGACTAAGCCGAGCATCAACGAAAGGAGGGCGATCCCCGCCGTCGCCCACCGGAGGGACCGGCCTCTCCATCGGATACGCCAAAGACGTGCCCGGATGCCCATGACGGTTCCCCCTTTTGGTATAATGAGCCCCTGGGGAAGAAAAGTCGAGAGGGATTCAAAAAAGAAGAGGGGTGCGGGTGGCGCTACCGGCGCCACCCTGGCAAGGGCCTGGGTCTCAGGGAAGTCCGGAAGGGTAGGAGATGCAAATCCGGTGCCGAACCTTCCCGACCGGCTCGGAACGCCGGAGGCCTCGCCCAAAGGCTTCTTCCGTCACCTCCCCGGCCCTCCCGTTCTTATCCTTAACATGTATGGTTATTTTACATACCCTTTGCGTTTGTTCCGAAAATATACACATTTTGCGACGGCCTCGGTGACGACGTGCCTAAAGGGGCCGCGGGACGGTCGTGCCACCTAACCGAGCCGTTCGGCTCGTGAAAGCCTGCATGGATTCGGCTTTTCCGACCCTTCGGGGCAGACGATCGTTTCAAGCCAAGGGCCGTTCGGCCTATCACGAATGCCTTGGCTGCCTGATCCCCAGGCAAAGGGCAAAGAGTATTTACTCTATGTTCTTTGCGCTTTGCCCTTTCCAAAGGGAGATGGTTCTGAGGCGGGTTCCAGCATGGGGCAGTTGGGCCACTGGGCCAGGCGTTGGGGAAAATCCGCCGTCGTACCGGCACCTGGGACCCGGGACCTTCTCGGCCTGAAGCGAGGATCGGATGCACTTGAAGCGGGCGACGCAGTATGCAATACAAGTCCTGGTTTATCTGAACTTGCGTGGGGCGACGTATCCAGGCTGGGTCGCCCGCCGGGAGATCGCCGAACGGCTGAACATCCCGCGGGTCTTTCTGGCTCGGGTCTGCCGTCAGTTAGTCCGGTCCGGCTTGGTCGAGGTCCAACGGGGACCCGGCGGCGGATTTCGTCTGGCCTCGGGCGTCGAGTCGGTCTCGGTCGGGTCGATCCTACAGATGTTAGAGGGGCCCGACTGGGCGGCGGCGTGCATTTTGGGATTTCCCGAGTGTACGGACGATCAGTGGTGCCCCTTGCATCCTCTGTGGCAGTCGATTCGGGAAAGTCTGACGGTCGCCCTTCAAGGGTGGACCCTGGAGGACCTCACGCGGGAGGCCATGCGGCGGGGTCTGTCCGTGTAATGTGTCATCTTGGCCGATGGGCAGGTGGGCCGATGGGCAGGTGGGCCGATAGGCCGTCGGAAGCTGTAGGACCGGTGTGGGAGGCTCTCTGGCCGTCGGGGCCGGTCCCGGCGGACGGTGTCGGCGTACCTCGTCGCGTGATGGCCTTTCTGCGGCAGTGTGTAGAAGACCGGACTTTTCCGGGGGCCGTCGCCGGCGTATGGGAAGACGGCCGGTGGCGGTGGCGGGCGTGGGTCGGATGGGCCTGTCTGGGACCGAACCCGATTCCCGTGACATGGGCGACGGTCTTCGACCTGGCGTCCCTGACAAAGCCCTTGGGGACGGCGGCTCGAGCCGTCTGGGGGCACCTGCGGGGCGCATGGGACCTGACCCGGCCGTTGGCCGAGGCCCTGCCGGTCTTTGCAGAGGCCATCCCGCCGAGGCGGCGTCTTCGCGGGACGGACGTCTTGAATCATCGAGCCGGTTTTCCGGCCTGGGCGCCGCTGTATGCGCTGAGTCGGAACCGCCGGGAGCGATGGCACCTTCTATGCCGGTGGCCCTGGACGGCCTCGGCCGAGCCCGTGTATTCGTGTCTCGGTTACCAGTGGCTGGGGCTGGGTTGGGCGCAAGCGGGGATCGACCTCGCCGGGTGGGTTCGGCAGATGACCCGCCGGTGGCCTCCGGGGGTCGTGCTTCAGTTTCGACCCGACCGCCGGAAGCGTCGGCTTATAGCGGCCACGGAGTGGAAGCGTCGTCACGAGTGGCAACTTCTCCGAGATTTTTGGAAAGACGTCGCGTCCCTGCGGGCCTGGGTCAGGCGCCCCTTGCAATGGCGAGAAGACCCCCGTTGGTTTCCGGACCGTTTCCTCTGGGGCGAGGTCCACGACCTGAACGCATGGACGCTCGGAGGCGTCGCTGGCAATGCGGGTCTCTTTGGGAACGCCGAGGGCGTCGCCCGGGCGGCCCGATGGTGGCTGGCGTGGCGGCGCGTCTTAGCGCCTTTAGAATCCGACGCCTCGTCAGGCCCCTGGTGTTGGGGCTGGCAGTTGGGATGGCCCGGCCAACTCGGGCGGCCGGCTTCCGTGTGGTCCCACACGGGCTTTACGGGTACGATGGTCGCCATCGATTGGCGTCGCTTCCGGATTTACGTGTTATTAACCCACCGCGTCCATCCGGAGGTGCGACCCATCGGGATGAACGACGTCCGTCGGCGGTGGTTGTACCTATGCGAGGCCCCGGCCGTGGAATCGGGGTCGACGGGTCAGACGTCCGCCTCTTCACTCCCCATGAAGGGCTGAAATCGCAAGACCCGGTGGATCTGGGAGAGTTCCAGCAGACTCATCAGGAAGATGTGCATCCGGCGGGCCATGAACAGGAGTTGCTTGTGCTGGTATGGGTCCAGGGGGGTAAACAGGTAATTCTTCGAGATGCCCTGTCCGACGGTTTTCGTCCACTTCCGGATCTCGACGAGCCAGTCCCGGACGTCCATCGGATTGGACGTCATGACGTACCAGAAGCTATATAGGGTGTGGTGCCGGAGGCCGAGGATGGGGACCCGATACGTCGTCTGCCATTCGACGTGTTCGAGGACGGCGTCGGCGACCGTTTCCTCCAGGTGAGGGCGGACGGCCCAGTAGATGTAGTCCAAGAGCCAACCCCCGGCGGCGAAGTGGCGGATTCGCTCCATCGGGTGCTCATTGGCCCACAGTTTCAGTTCCTCTAAGAGTTCCAGCTCATACACGGTCGGTTGCCACGGCGGGCGGAAGGCATCCAAGGGGGCCTGGGGGTTCCGTCGGAAGAAGTTATGGAGCTCACTCATGAGCCGGAAGTAGTCTCTGACCTCTCGTCCGATTCGGAGGGCCCACATGCGGAAGCGGCTGTTTTCCTCCTCGGGTCGGTGCTCGATCAGTCGGTAGCCCAGCATTTGCAGGGTCTCGCTCATGTCTAATCGAAAGCTGACCCGCAGGGGGTGGACCTCCGGGGACAGGACCGTAAAGGCCCGCTTGAAGGGATCGTAGAAGAGGACCCGATGGTTGTATTCCCGACAGGCTTCGTAGGCCAGGAGCATCAGGGGCTTTGTGCCGCCGGCCAGGTTCAGGATCAGCTCCCCCGGTGCATACTGCTGGGCGATCCGGGAGCAGACCCGGTAGATTTGAAAGGGCTTAAAGGCGTCGATCTCGATAAGCTCGATATACTGGCAGAAGGGTCGGGACTGCTCGACCAGAAAATCCCGCAAGCGATGCGTCCGAGGCGTCAAAATCAGGTGGTGCTGACGGGGCCGGAACTGGCGCACGGCCAAGAGTTCCGGCAACCGGTGATACCCCGCGATGGTGATCATACCGGCAATTCCGGTTTCCATCGTCCACCTCTCCTGAATCGGGTCATTGCATGTTCTTCTGTTCTTCTAAGGGTGGCGCAGGCGTCCCGCCTGCGGGAGCGTAGGCGTCCCCGCCTGCGGGATCGCGGGCCTCCGGCCCGGGGCCGACGTCCCGTCAGCCACCCCAAGGGCTTGGGTCGACAAAGCAGTGGGCCCGTGAAAACCAAATAGGCTTTCTGCCATCTCTCTCCGTGGGGTAAGCGGGGAAGTCGAGAAGCAGAGAGAAGGGCAGGACCGGAAGCGACCGGGTAGACTCCGTGCGGCTCGTGAACCGCACGGGATAAAAGACAGAGACGAGCGCGGAATCTGCCTGTATAGACGAGGGGCGACTCGCCGCTCGGGATAGGCCGCGCCGATGTCGGGGAGAAATATGGGATAAAGCTCGAGAGACACCCCCGTGCCCCGCGTCCAATCGGGAATCGAGGCCCCCCTGTGGAAGGGCCGGGCTTTGACGTCGGCCGACCCCTCGACGACCCTCTCCCGATGCCTGTCAGTCCCCCTCTCGGCTTCCCACCTTACCACGGTTCTTCCCTTCCCAATCCTTTCTAAAGACCCTTCTACAGAAGAGCATTATACCACAAACCTGGGTCCTTCCAAATCAGCCGAGAGTAGACGCCGGACGAAGACTGACCGAGGCTTCGAGACCCGGTGTCCGGGACCGGGTATCAGGAACTCAACAGGATGGCCTGAGGCTACGTGTCTGAGGAAAAGAGCAAAGAGTATTTACTCATTTACTCTATGCTCTTTGCGCTTTGAAGACCCTAATCCCAGGCCGTTCATCACTCCAGAAGCTAAGGCTGACTTTCTTGATGAACACCCAGACTGAGGGTCACCGGACGTGGGACCCTAAAGAAGGCCTTTTCAGGGAGTCGCATGGAACCTTAGGAAGTCCCCTGTGGTGGGGCGACCTGGTGGGCCACTCCGACCGAATTGGCGGACTCCCACCAGGTACGATAAACTCTATCGGCGGCGGAGGAAGCGGTATGGCCACGGTCCAAGCGATTTCTTTACGGTCCGTCTGCTCGGACGTCCGGGGCACGACGTATGCGACCCACTGTATCCACCCCTTTTACCCAGCTCGATTTATCCCCCAAGTCCCCCGGTATGTCTTAGAACATTATCCCGTCGACCGCCGACCGGCGGTCGTCTTGGACCCCTTCGCCGGCGCCGGGACGACGGCCGTCGAAGCCTACCTCCTTGGGCACCATAGCTGGACCGTCGACGTCAACCCCCTGACGGCCTTCTTAGTGCGTGTGAAGTTAACACCCGTTCCGGAACGGACCCTTCCGGCCGTCTGGCATGCGTGTCTGGACCATATCGCCCGTATGCGCTTCGGTCGAGACGATTTCACGCCCGTCTGGAAAGACCTGACGTATTGGTTTCCTGAAGAGGTCCTGCCTCCGCTGAGGCGCATGTGGGGCTACTTGCACCGCCTGGGGGATTCGGTCGAAGCCCGGATCCTCCGGGCGGCCGCCCTGGCCGTGACCCGTCACTTCTCATGGGGAGACTCGACCGTCCCGAAGCTCTTTAAGTCCAAACGGCGAAAGACGGAGCTTCCCCGGATTCTCGACGAACTGGCCCGAAATCCGGACCTGCCCTTCGTGCTCCTTAAAGAGACGGTCCGACGGTACGTCCACGGAGCCGTCGGCCTCGACAGGCTCGCCCGGGGGGCGCGGGTCGAAGTCACCGGGATGCCGTCGTCTCTGCCGTCGGACGGCCTCTGGGCGCTGACGCAAACCCTGGACGCCCGCCAGATAGGCCCCGTATTACGCGAGGCCGAGCATAAGGTCGGCGCCATCGATTACATCATCACTTCGCCGCCCTACTGTTATGCTCAGGAGTACTTCCGTTCGACGAAGATCGACCTTTACTGGCTCGGCCTGGCCGACGACATGACCCTACGACGCTGGGTCAAGTGCGAGATCGGCTACACGACGGCTGAGCCGGCCGTCATCGGGGACCTCCGGCGTCGGCTCCCCTCGCTGGACCGTTTCCTTGGCCTCGTCGAGCAAGACGTCGGGTCGGGCCGACGGTCGAACTTACGAATCTTGCAGGGCTACTTCGCAGACCTGTGGCGCGTCCTGGAGCAGGTCGTGCCCTTCTTACGGCCCGGCGGCTGGTGTGCCGTATTCGTCGGGGAGCCCCGTGTCCTCGGCCATATCGCACCCCTTCACACGATCATCGCCGAATGCCTGGAGGCCTTGGGCCTGGAGGTCTACGACCTGCTTTACGATGTGATTCGGGCCCGGAACCTGTTCCGGGGTCGCCGGAACCGAAACCCCGAGGGGCTGACCGGCGAGTGGTTGGTCATCGCCCGCCGGTCGGAGAGGCCAAGATGAGCGAGATAAGAATCCTATATAAAAGCCTTGAAAACGCCAGCTCTTTGAAAAAGTATCTCCGTTCTCAACTACCCAGAATAGGGGTTTCCTTAGAATTGTCGGAAATAAGCCCCTATGATGAAGACCAGTTCCTTCAACTCTTGATTGGAGCCCTGCGGGGTGAGGAGTGCGGGCAAAGGTCTGAGGGAAATGATATTATTATCCTTACGCGGGACGATATCAACTGCTGGTTTCAGGAACGCGTAAGGCAGAATACGATCCTAATAAGCCACGAGCACGAAGAAACCTACCACCTCACGATCTTCGCCCTAACTGCTGCTTGTCAAATGTGGACAGGCGGTACACAGATGACAGTGACCGAGTTCTCGCGGCGGGGAAAGCGGCGGCCCTTACTGCAGATCGTTGCCGACATCTTTACTGGGAAAATCGGGGAAGTGGCGACCCGGCGGCTGGCCCGCAACCTGGGATATGAAGTCCAGCCCGACTGGGACTTATCGCCTGAGCGGGAACGCTACCGAAGCGACTTGACACGGATCGGGCGCGTCGGAGAGGGCCGCCTCTATGAGGCCCCGGGGGTCATCAGCGTAAAATCCACTGCCTCCCTCACGGGAGCCTGGGCAGAGGCACCCACGGGAGCTCATATCGCTCTCTTCTGGAAAATAGCTTTGCCCGAGGATTTTCTCTTGCGACTTCTCCAATATATCAGTTCTTGGACCAAGCTCATTAAATTCCTGAATGAACGAGTTGGACAAGCCGATCCATTTAAGAACTTTCTGCAAAGCCTCAGTCAAATTGAGTCCGGACTGAGCATCCCCTGCTATTTCGAGGGCTTTTACCGGCCTTCGCAGGATACCCTGAGGTCTGCAGGCGAGGAGTTGCCGTTTCTTGGGAAGGTTCGGGAAGGTAAACATATGTGTCGTACGGGCCAGCTTCAGTGGAGTCAAGCGGAATTCAGACAGCTAATGGAGCAGATTTATCAAGAGGCCAAGGAAAGAGGCGGTCGCTGAAGTAATAGCGGGCGGAGACGTCACAGCCCTTAGGGCAGGACGCGGATGCGGAGTTCGGCCCGGTCGGCTTGGCCGGCCCAGTCTTCGACATAAAGAGTCGCCGTATGCCATCCGGGGGTCGGTTTCTCAGGGGGGCGGAACACGACGG